>CALMZT010000257.1 GCA_937870805.1 uncultured Chloroflexota bacterium | reverse complement strand
ACTAGCAGAAGTCGGCATATCGGCATTGGATGCGCCTGTCAGTGGCGGCGATGTCGGGGCACGCAACGGCACACTGACGATCATGGTAGGCGGCGCACAAGAGGCGTTTGATCGAGCGCTGCCATTGTTTCAGGCGATGGGCAAAGCGGCAGTACTCGTAGGCGACAGCGGCGCGGGACAAATTGCCAAAGCCTGCAATCAAATCATCGTCGGCGCACAGATGGCGTCGATGGCGGAAGCGCTGATTATGGCGCAGAAAGCAGGCGTTGACCCATCGCGCGTGGTCGATGCGATTAAAGGCGGCGCGGCGCAGATGTGGACACTGGATGTGAAACCGCCGCGTCTGTTCGCGGGCAATCGCAATCCTGGCTTCAAAGCGCACATGCAGCACAAGGATTTGGGTATCGTACTGGACACCGCGAAGACTTACGGCGTGCCGCTGCCTGTGACCGCCGTGATTCAGCAGCTTTACACAGCGATGCTCGAAACGGGCGGGCGCGACCTCGACAACAGCGCTGTGATCTCTATCTATGAAGCGCTCACGGGCATTCATTTGGATGAGCCATTGAAATAGTGATCTGTTGTCAGTTAACAGTTTTGAGCTGTAGAACTGATGACTGTTAGCTGACGACTTCTTCGGAAATTGGGATTTTGCCCATCAACTTTTGTTTGATACTACGACCCATTTGCACCGCCAAAATACCTATACCCGCTAAAACCATGCCAATCAGCGCCTTCTCGTTGATACTTTCGCCAAGAAACAGCAGGGCTAGGATCGGGATATGAATCATCATCGTATTGATAATCATGCTGGCTTCCATCGCTGAGAGCGTGCGCTGAACATTGTTCCACAATGTAAAGCCCAGCGCTGTATTGACCACCGCCAGCCACGCGATCATCGTCCACTCTGTGACGCTCAGCGGCGGCAAGCCCTGTATCAAGATACCTGCTGCCAGGAGACAGATTGCGCCAATGCCCATCGTGGCGACGGTGACAGCAAGGGGATGCAAATCGCCGCTGCGGTTGACGCTGCGCCCTAGCAATGTTCCGGCGGCGTTAGCGGCGACGTTAACAGCCACTATCAATACACCGAAGAACTGCTCTGGCGAAAAGGCGACAGGATAGAAGTAGATCAGCACGCCGATCAGATACAGTAGCACGCCAGCCCATTGAACGCGCGTTGGATGTTCACGCAGCAGGAAAATGCCCAGCAGCGCGATGATGACCGATGTGAAACTCATGAGTAGATTGGCGGTCACAGTGGGCAGATACGCTAACCCGACGAACTGCGCGCCCTGTGCGATACTGTAGAACACGAGACCGAGCACAAATAACACGCCCCATTTGCGCGGCGGAAGTTGGCTCAGCGTGCGCAAATGTCCGCCGCGCGCAGCAATCGGCAGCAGACACAGGAACGCCAGCATGTAACGCAGCCCGGCATAGGTGAGTGGTGGAATATTGCTAAGACCAAATTTAATGAAAACCCACGAGGTTGACCACAGGAAGGCGACGAACAGCCCTTGCAGCACGGCGCGGGCATGAGGGCACAAACGGTTGTACATGAGGACATCTCCAATCAGGATACAGGCGCATTCAAATACGCCAACATCTCCCCTCTGGCATTTTCGTCCTCAACGTGCCTGCCGCTATGCTGTGCGGCTAGGTGGCGCTCGGTGCAGTTCCTCAATGGCGCATCCCTAGCCACCCTTCTGTTGACAATTCTAAGATAGCTCATTTGTCCGGCAACGAAAAGTACCAGGCGCTTTGGTATAATAAAACCAAATTCGCACCAAAGTAGAAAATCAACCCCGTGAAAGAAAGACTTCAGAAAATTTTAGCCCGCGCCAATTTTGGTTCGCGCCGCGCTAGCGAAGAATTAATCGAACAGAAACGTGTGCGCGTCAATGGCGTAGTGGCACAGTTGGGCGATAAGGCTGATCCTGCTGTCGATACCATTGAAGTAGATGGCAGAAAAATCAGCTTCAAAGAGCAGCGCAAGATTTACGTCGCGCTCAACAAGCCCATCAACGTCTTAACGACGAACCTCGCCAATCATAAGGATAGGCGTCAAACCGTGCGCGAACTGATTGCGATGGAAGGACACCTATTCTCCATCGGACGCTTGGATGCGGAGAGCGAAGGCTTGATCGTCATGACCAACGATGGCGAACTGGTACAGCGCTTGACGCATCCAAAATACAAGCACACAAAAACCTACCGTGTGACGGTATATGGGCTGCCGTCGCTGGAATCGCTCGAACGCTGGCGTAATGGGATCTATTTGCAGGATGAAGATGGCACAACCTACAAAACCGCGCCGTGTGCTGTCGAAATCATCAAAGGAGATCGTGAAGTTACCATACTGCGCGTCGTGATGACTGAGGGACGCAAACGCCAGATTCGGCGTGTCGCCGCATCGTTGGGGCATCCCGTACAGCGCTTGACACGCACGCACATCGGTAAGCTGGAATTGGGTTCGCTGCGTCCCGGTGAATGGCGCGAACTGACGGGGCAAGAAGTCAATGCCATGAGTACGTCTGCCGATGAACTCAAGATAATCCTTGAGCGCAAGTATGAGCAGAATAAACTCCGCCGCAGAGACGATGACGACCCATCAGCACGCAGCGAAAGTTCATCGCGTCCTTTCCGCGCTCCAGGTCGGGGTGGCGATAGACCCCTCATCGGTGGGAGCAAGCTGCGCCGCCCGCGTGCCGCAGGGGAAGCCGACGATAGACCCCGCCGCGCGCCCCGCGCACGCTCTGAGGATGAGGAAGATCGTCCACGCCGCAGCGCACGTCCAACCAGCGGCGAACGTGAAAACCCGCGCGGCGACAGCGATAGACCGCGCCGCCCACGTGCCGAAAACGATGATCGCAGCGCACGTCCACGCCGCTCACGTAGCAGCGATGAAGCCTCAGGTGATCGTCCACGCCGTTCGCAAGCACGCCGCTCATCTGATGATGAACAGCGCGCCCAGCGTTCAGGTAGAGATAGACCGCGCCGCCCCCGTGCTGATGAGGGTGATGATCGTCCACGTCATTCGCGTTCAAGCGGTGACGATGAAGCCTCAGGTGAACGCCCGCGCCGTTCGCAAGCACGCCGTTCGTCAGGTGATGACCAGCGCGCGCCGCGTTCAGGCAGCGACAGACCGCGCCGCCCCCGTGCTGAGGATGATGACCGCAGTGAACGCCCGCGCCGTCCGCGCTCAACGGGCGAGTCGTCGGGAAGTTCAGAAGATCGCCCGAAGCGCCCACGCACGAATCGCCCAGCCAGCGGCGGTCAAAGCAAGCCGCGTCGCCCGCGTAAGGATGACGATGATCGTGGTGAACGTCCAAGCCGCCCCTCTAAAGGCGGGAGTAAGCCGCGCACACCGCGCCCTAAAAAACCACGTTCGGGATAACCATTACGAGCAGTGAGTGACGCGATGCTGGAGTGGTGAACATTGAGGATACGAAGGAGCGCACCCTGTAAGCGAAGCGGCGTGCGCCCGATACAGGGCAGACACAGTGGTCTGCCCTACTCAGTACTAATTTGTAAAAAGCCTAACCCCTTCTTCGCACGTGTTATACCTATGCACGATCTTTTCTACTTCACCAGCTTCGCGTTCAATCTGATTTCAACGCTGGCAAGTGCTTTAGAGATGGGACATTTTTCCTTCGACACCTGCGCTAATTCCTGGAATTTCGCCTCATCAACGCCCGGTACTTCACTTTCGTTGTCTAACTCAATGAGCGTGATGGTTGGACCTGCTTCCAGGTGAACTTTCGCCGTTGTCTGGATACGGGTCGGCGTGAATCCTGCATTCGTCAACTGTGCCGACAGGAACATTGAGTAACATGCGGAATGAGCCGCCGCGATGAGTTCTTCGGGGTTTGTGCCGGGAGCATCTTCAAAACGCATTTTATGGGTGTAGGGTGCTTGCAGTACACCGCTGCCTGTTTTAAAAGTGCCCGCGCCTTCTTTGAGCGTGCCTTGCCAAATCGCTTCTGCTGAACGTACAGACATTATCAATTCTCCTGAATATAGAGGATTCTCACGATGCCTATACCATAGCGTATTCGCCGCGCGTGTTCCAAATTTTTCGTGGAATCTTAAAGCGGTTGAATTTCTGGAAAGTGTGTGCTAACTGGGTTATGCTAGAAGAAGCTTTCGGTTTATGTTACGGGGATTGATGTATGCGCCTCGCCGTTTTTTCTGATCTTCATGGCAATCTCGCAGCTTTTGAAGCCGCACTCGCCGATTTGCAGGCGCTGGGCGGCGCAGATCAGACCTGGGTGTTGGGTGATCTGTCGGCGTTTGGGTCGCGCCCGGCAGAGTGCATTCGCCGCGTACAGTCATTGAAAGACGCTGAAGGTTTTGGCAAGCTGCACGTTATCGGCGGCAACACAGATCGTTATCTGGTGAATGGCGTGCGCTATCGCAGTCCCTCCGCGAAAGATGCGGATGAACTGAAAAAACTTGTCCAGACCTTAAAAGAACGTGACTTGATTCTCAACTGGAATCTTGAACAACTCAGCTTTGAGGATTACGACTTTCTGAAAAAGATTCGCAGCAAAGAGATTGCCGAATTTGTGGAAGACTATGGCTGGGTGATTGGTTTTCACGGGATACCGGGCGACGACGAGAGGTTTATCTGGCCCGATACACCGGACAATGAAGTGTTGGACACGCTGTTAGACCGTGAGGGACGCTTGGGCATTTGCGGGCATACACACAAGCCAATGGACAGAGATTTAGGACAATGGCGTGTGGTGAATGTCGGCAGCGTGGGGTTGTCGTTTGAGACGCCGGGTTACGCCTCATGGGGTTATTTCGTGTTCGAGAATGGCGAGGTCAGCGTTGATCTTCGCAGCGTGCCGTATGACTTAGAGGCTGCGATAGCGGATTTAGAAGTAGTCGGCTATCCGCTGGTCGAATGGGCGGCATCACGGCTGCGTCCGAAAGGGTGAAAGAGTTTTCAGTTTACAGTCGTTACTTATCAGTAACTGGTGTGACGCAGGTTCAGCTCGAATAAGGGGATCTTGCACTATAACAATTAAAGACGGACATCTGCGTAGGGGCGCACCAACGTGTGCGCCCAATACAGGGCAGACACATTGGTCTGCCCCTACAAAATCTAATCTCCGTATTATTTTGTTAAAGAGCATAAACCCTTGTTCATAGGTTAGGGTTCGTAACGTCAGTCAGTAAAACATCCAGAGTTTATTCGTGCGCACTTTGTTTATTGTTCCGACGCCAATTGGCAATCTCGAAGATATGACGCTGCGGGCGCTGCGTGTACTGCGCGAAGTAGCGTTGATCGCCGCCGAAGATACCCGCACAACGCGCGTGCTGCTGAACCACTATGAGATTCGCACGCCGCTGACCAGCTATCACGAACATAACAAGCTGACGAAGCTCGACGCTATTTTCACAGCGCTTGAAACGGGCGATGTAGCGCTGGTGTCCGATGCAGGCACACCGGGAATTTCTGATCCGGGCTATGAACTGATTAAAGAGGCGATTGCGCACGGCTATCGCGTTGAGCCGCTGCCCGGTGCGACGGCGTTAATTCCGGCGTTGGTGGCTTCAGGCTTGCCGACAGATGGCTTTGTCTACATTGGCTTTTTGCCGCGTAAAGATCGCGCGTTGCGTGATTTTTTGAAGGAACTAGCGCTCGAACGCCGTACATGGATTAGCTACGAAAGCCCGCATCGCCTCATCGACACGCTGGAAATCCTGCGCAGCGTTTTGGGCGAACGCCCTGTATGCGTCGCGCGCGAACTGAGCAAGGTCTACGAGGAATTTTTTCGCGGCACAGTCAGCCAAGCGCTCGCACACTACACGGCGAATCCACCGCGCGGCGAGATCGTTATCGTCATCGGCGGGCACGTCGCGGAGCCGGAAGCAGCATGGGATGAGGCGCGTGTGCGTGAGGCGCTTTTCGCGCGGCTAGATGAAGGCGAACCTCTTAGCAGCGCTGCGAAAGCGATTGCCCAGAAGTCCGGTTGGGAACGCCGCACGGTGTACGCGCTGGGCGCAGAACGAGACTGATATGTACGGCTGCTTGTTTTGGCTGCTTGCGTTTTTAGGCATCTCCACTGCGACGGTGATGAACATCCCTGTCGAACAGCATCATGCCAATTTCGTGGGTTTATGGCGTGTTGACCAACCCATGCACGCTCTGTATGAGGCAACACTCTATGATTTTCGCGCTAATGGTGAACTGATTACTGTCGAAACGCTGACGTTGGGTGGACAGGACGAAGATTATGTGACCGGAACAGTCGCACGTCTCGAAGACCCTGCCTGCGAAGGCTTAAATTGCCCTACGAGTGTTGTGTGTCGTTTTGGCAATCATTGGTACAGCCTGGGTGAGCAGCGCTTGGTGATCGAAGGGGGCTGTTCAGATGGTCTCATGCGCGAGATTGTACTGGACATCACGCCATTTTCGGATGCAGCAGCGTTCAATGTTGAAATCGTCTCGGTGGGTAGCGAAAGTGGCTGGGCACACCTTGATTGGGATTGGAGTTGGGCACGCTGCGAAAGCCGAGAAACCTGTTTACCCTAGTTTTCAGTTCAAGCTGGTTCATTACCACGTGTGTTTGCCCACGTAAACGCCATCACCTTCAAATAGACTTTGTGCCGCATTACCCTTTTCTGACACGAATAGCATCATCAGACTTTCTACTTTATCAACGTCGGGAGCGTCTTTTGCGCCGAAAAGGATGCGAGTGTTCGCCATGTGTATCCAGCCGCAGCGGGCGTAAAAGTCTTGCATCGCAGGTAAGCAGAACAGCATCGCTACGTCAGCATCGCTGTCACGAATGTATTGCGTCGCTGCTTCGACAACCTGCTGTCCAAACCCTTCTTTTCTAAACGGAGGATTGGTAAATACGGCGCTTATGCCATAGACCTTGTAGGTTGCGCCGCGATGCTCCAGCGTGCGCCAGTTGACTTCGGCGTGGCTGATGAGCACACCGTTCTCCACAATGGCGACGTTAACGGGATGCGTGTCCTTCACAGTGTAGTCCCAGAAGCGGTTTGCGCCTTGAAACACCCACCACCATTCCGCGCGGATGTAAGCCAGGATTTGGCATTTGAGGTCAGGCGGTAGCTCAGGGCTTGGGTAAATGAGCGTTTGTGGCATGGCACGACTCCTTAAAACAGCGATCAGCGGTCAGCAAGTGCAAGAACCAGGTGATTCATCATAGCCCTTATTTTGTGGGAAAATGGGCGCTGTGAAACCACCAAAAGTTGGCGTGTTTACTGGAGGTGCGCTACAGTAACCTACTCTCAAACAGAGGATTTAACTGCTGCTGCTCTCCCTCAATAAAAAGTGACTCTGGAAATTCGCTGCGAAGCGAGTACAATACCACCCTCGCAAGTAAGTTTGATTGATTAATACAGCCAAGCTGACGGAAACACAGAACAAGAGGTTTTATTCATGGCTTCTCTTCACGGTCCAAAAGCCAAACTCATGCGCCGCTTTGGTGAGGTGCTGATCCCACGTCCAAAATACCAGAAGATTCTGGAAAAGCGCCCTTATCCTCCTGGCGATCATGGTAAGGAAAAGCAGTATCGTTCGGGACGCCGCAGCGACTATGCTACCCAATTGGAAGAAAAACAAAAGCTGTCGTTCATCTACAACATTCGTGAACGCCAACTGCGTAAATACTTCCTGCGCGCGCGTCGTCTGCCGGGCGCGACAGGTGGCAATCTGATCGCTCTGCTGGAACGTCGTCTCGATAACATGATCTATCGCGCGGGCTTCGCCGCGACAGTGTGGGCTGCGCGCCAACTGGTGACGCACGGGCATGTCGTGGTCAACGGCGCACGCAATAACCTGCCTTCATATCTCGTGAAGCCGGGTGATACTTTTGCTATCAGCGAAAGAATGCGCAAGAACGTGCATATCGTGGAGTCGGTGGAAAGTATGCTGACGCCGCCCACGTATATCGCAGTCAACCCTGAGCAAGTATCGGCAACGTTTGTTCGTATCCCGGAACGCAAAGAAGTTCCCGTGCAGATCAACGAACAGCTTGTCGTCGAGTTCTACACGCGCCTCACGTAAGAGGCAACCCGTCCAGCTTGCGGCTTGAAAAGCGTTGAAAACGCCCGGACGCTCACAGAAATGTGGGCGTTTTTGATTCATCCTCCTGCTTGTAACGGAAACAAGCGCTCCACGACCAACTCAAACGCCCCTTCGCTCAAATAGCCGTTCACGCGCACGGTGTATGTCCCATTCGCCGGAATGGTAAACATGAAGCGCGGGTTGAGCGTGCCATCGCTGTCGTCGGCGCTGGCGATGATTTCGCCTGCTGGATCAAGCAGCGCGGCTACCGGGTCGAGTCCACTGTTGGGCATGGCGCGTACACGAAATTGGAGCTGCTGCCCGGTTTGCCCCTGAAACGGATAAAACAGATAGGTGTCTTGCGGCATGACATCCTGGATTGTGAACACTGGCACGACTCCCGGCATAGGCGTCGGTGTTGGCGCGGCGTTGACGTAGCGCCACACCAGCGTGTATTCACCGATAGACGCCGCCGCTGCCGCCGCGATACGCAGATAATAGAGTCCCGTTTGCGGCGCAATGGCTTGAGCGATGACCGCTGCGCCGTTTCCGCCGCAGTTGTCATCGCTGGCGATTACGTTGTCGGCGGTATCATCCGGC
>CALMZT010000256.1 GCA_937870805.1 uncultured Chloroflexota bacterium | reverse complement strand
GATCACGCGCATCATGCTTCGCGTGCTGTGGAAGCGCGATCAGCTACTCCCTGTATTGGAGATGGTCCAGCAAGCCATCAACGCCCGTTTCGCCCATCAGCCACTCGATCATCGCAAAGAGATCGTGCGCTGGACGTTGGTTCTAGGGATCGCAATGGCGGTGCAAGCGCGATCAGCAGAGCGCGGTTGGGGCTACCCCTTCGCGGATATGCTGCGCCAGCGGCTCACACAGGGGATCGTGAAGGTGTATGAAATGGGTAATCTGAGCGCTGGGCAAGCGCTACTGGATGATTTTACCCGCCAGTACGAAAAGGAACTAGGCTTACCCTCTGGATATTTTCCGGGCTGTGCATACTGTCATGCTGTCTGCACCTACCGCCCAGAAGTGCGGCGACTGTTGGAAAGCGCTGACATAGACGATATTCGCGGCGTGATCACCCAAAGAGATGGTAAACCGCCTGCACAGCATTACCAAGAGACAGTCGTCAGGCTGCGCGAGATTGCATCGGATTGGTTAGGGGCAGAAGATGCTGAACGCGATGGCATTGCTTTCTGCGCCGGACTGCATATTGGCGCGACAATGGAAAGCAATCGTCGCGATCAACTCACCTTCGCAAATAATTTGATCGCTCAGTTTTAGTTCGTGAAAAGGTTGATGCTGTGAGTCATGCCAGCGTATGTCCCCGTTGTGGTGAAGAACTCTCGCATTCACGCGCAGTTCACATTTCCTGTATGCTGGCACGGGTGTGGCAGGTTTTTAGAATCCCTATCAGTTCAGTGACCATTCTGTTTAGCATTCTTGCAATATTGTGGCTAATGCCGCAATTACCCAACTCAACTATGCCACCAGATGCTGTTGTTTTGTCCCACGATTTTGCTACGAACACACCGGATGCAAGCCCTACAACTAGCCCAACAGCGACATGGACAGTTCAACCATCTCCAACAAACACACCGCGCCCAACGATAACGCGATTTATTCAGCCATCTCCAACAAACACACTGCGCCCAACGGCAACACGATTTATTCAACCATCTCCAACAAACACACTGCGCCCAACGGCAACACGATTTATTCAACCATCTCCAACAAACACACTGCGCCCAACGGCAACGCGATTTATTCAACCATCTCCAACAAACACACCGCGCCCAACAGCGGTTACGCCGATCAATGCCACTGTAAACACAGATCGTCTCAATATTCGACGCGGCCCAGGACCGGAATATGAAGTTGTGACCACAGTATCGCGCAGTAATAGACTTTCTTTGGTTGGCCGCAACTTGGATGGTACTTGGGTGCAGATCAATACCAGTGATGCACGATGGGTGAATGCCTCACTGTTGCAAATTAATGGCAATTTGTTATCACTTCCCGTCACCTACCACGAGATTGGTGAATGGGGACCGGCTGGACAGGCAACAGGTGCTCGCGCCCGTGCCCTGACCGTACTCCGATTGCGTGGCTGTCCCGGAGAGGATTGTCGCCAACTTGAGAATCCTGACGCCCTGGAAGAAGGCGATACGGTTGATATTGTCGGACGAAGCGCAGATGGAATGTGGTATCAAGTGAATATTAATGGCCGCAGCGCATGGATCCGCTCAGATCCGGAATATGTAGAGGTAAGAGGGAATAGAAACGCTACAATCCCTATAACTGATGGAAATAATTGAGGGGTGGGCTTAACATCCCGCCCTGTTAGATCGCATCGAAATGAACGAACAAAATCCATTTTGATGGTCAACTGAATAGCATCACCGAAAGCGGCTTATCTCTGATATGCTGCTTTTTTCATGTTCACACATCAGTACAGCTTGCCAAGCCACCCGATTGAAAATCTTACTATCACAAATCGAATAACTCTCCCTCTCGCACAACGCCGCCGCGACGATTATACGATGCGAGGGAACCCACCCTCAAGCACCGTCGGGCGGGTACGCTGGTACTACCTTACAGGCCGTACCACCGAACCACCCGTCTATCCGCAGGCGGATTGCTTGACGATTCCCCCTTCTGCATCGTCCCGCGTGGTTGAGCGTTGTGCTCAGCGCGCTGGCGCATCCAGTGGTAGCAGAGGGAGCGACCTCATGCACGATTCAACTTTTCGCAAAAGCATTAAAGACCAGATTCGCCCATTCCCGCGTGTTGCGATCTATCCGACAGGATGGGCTGGTCAGCGCACCTTTGATCAGATTTACAGTGATTTGGTCCCCAGCTTCAACCGGTTGCTGCGTTACTATCGCAATCATGAGTTGGACATCCCGGACTTGATCGCTCACGCATTCATGCGGCTGTGGATGGACATCAGCGCCGACATCTCCATGCTGGCAACAGTAGACAAAGGCGGAGCGCTCAAACTGCTGCTGAACCGCACTAATCCGCAGCTTTATCGCAAGTTCTACCGCCGGGAGATGTATCTGGAAGACATCGCTGTCCGCAGTGGCGATCCTGATGATTTAATCATCGACGGTTACAATCACTCGCATGTCATCGGTTACGCAACCTACGCCGAAGCCATTGACCTCCGCATCGACATTGAGAAGGTCATCATTGAAATGGCGGAGAAGTACATAGACAGTCTGCCGCATCTGGCAGCGTTGTACTACGTCACCACCGAAGTCGGACCGGATGACGCGGCAGCCATCGCTGGGCGTAGCGGCACCAAGAAGTGCTGGTGGCTGACCAGCGTGGTCAAACCGATGCGAGAGGAACTATGTGAGAAGCTGGAACTCTTCAAACCGCGTCAAGAGACGTGGCGGGATCGGCATCTTGCCGGAGTGGAAGCACCGCTGCTGCGCTTGGTCGCACGTTATGAAGCGGAAGGCAATCTCCGCATGGCAGCGACGGTGCAGAGCATGGCAGCCTACGAAAGCTGCAAGACGCTGGTTGAGCGGCTGGGATTATCGAAATA
>CALMZT010000255.1 GCA_937870805.1 uncultured Chloroflexota bacterium | reverse complement strand
TGACCGCAGATGGAGAGGTGCAAAAGCCTCACGCGGAGCGACTAAACGCACATCCCCGATTCCTGTAGCAATCGCGGCTTCTTGCACCACGATTTGCGACAGATCAAGCGCGACTTGCCCTAGATGTGTGCCAATGTACAGCGACCAGGGCAAATCCTGGGCGAGACCCATTTGCCAATCACCCCAAAACAACCATGGCGTATGTGAACGCTGCATTTTGAGTGTGGTGTGCGCGCCGTTGACGATCAATTGCGGACGTGACTGAGGCGCATATTGCCCCGCGATAAGGCGTCCCTCGCGCTGTAATGCACCAATTTCAACGTCGATTTCGCCTGCATTAATTTCGAGTGTCGCTGATTCGACGCTGCCGCGCGTGATGCCGAATGTTTTGCTATCGGAGGAGGGTACGAGATCACCGCGCAGCAAGATTTGAGCGCCAATAATGACCAACACTAACGGCAGGAGCGTCGCGACATTAAAATCGCCCAGCAGCAGGAAATTATGCAGCAGCAGGACAACGCCAACCCCGGCCATCACCAAAGGTAATAACCAGGGACCGCGTGCCTGCTGTTGCGGACGTTCCCGGCGCTGTGGGCGATTTTCGCTTGCTTCGCTCAAGCCCGCTTACTCCTCGTACAGGTAGTCGCGCAAAATCACATGCGCCGATGACTGACGCAAGCGGTTGAGTGCCTGTGCTTCCAACTGGCGTACACGTTCACGGGTGACGCCAATCGTTTGCCCGACCTCTTCCAAGGTATAAATGCGCCCGTCCTCAAGCCCATAGCGCAGACGTAAAATCTGTGCTTCGCGCGGCGGCAGCTTGTCCAACGCAGTTTGTAACTGTTCGTGCAGCAGATGCGTCGCCACTTCTTCGGCAGGCGCAGGGCTGCTGGAATCTTCCACGAAATCGCCAAACGTCGAGTCGCCATCTTCGTCAATTGGCGTTTCCAGACTCACCGGACGGCGCGCGATTTCGAGCAGGTTTTCAACCTTATCAGGCGTGGTTTCCATGCCGACTGCCAATTCGTCAATCGTGGGTTCACGCCCTAGTTCTTGCAGCAGATGCAGTTGCACGCGGCGCATACGGTTCAACTGGTCGCCCATGTGAACAGGTACACGAATCGTGCGCCCCTGATCGGCAACGGCGCGGCTTACGGCTTGGCGAATCCACCATGTCGCATAAGTGCTGAACTTATGCCCGCGCTGATATTCAAACTTGTTGGTAGCACGAATCAAGCCGATGTTCCCTTCCTGAATCAAATCCAGGAAATGGACACCTCTGCCGATGTACTTTTTAGCGACGCTAATCACCAGACGCGCATTTGCGCGCACCAGATGTTCTTGCGCTTGTTCGCCGTCATACACCAGATCGCGTAGGGTATACACGTCATCCATTGGCAGTTGATCGCCCATCGTCTCAAGGCGCTCTTTTGCCCAAACCCCGGCTTCCATGCGCTTCGCTAGTGCGACTTCCTCTTCGGCAGTCAGCAGCGGTACACGCCCTGCTTCTTTGAGGTACAGTCCTACCACGTCGTCCGTATCGAGTGCTTGCTGATAGCCAGCATCCTCTACTAAATCATCATCGAACCACGCAAAGCTGAGGTCTTCATCTTCTTCCTCAGGCAGATCGAGTTCGACCCGTGAATGTGGTGTGCCTTCTGCCGCATCCTGATGTG
This sequence comes from uncultured Chloroflexota bacterium, assembly GCA_937870805.1. Classification (GTDB taxonomy): domain Bacteria; phylum Chloroflexota; class Anaerolineae; order Aggregatilineales; family Phototrophicaceae; genus JACAER01. Next base: position 1,924 of record CALMZT010000255.1, on the reverse strand, counting down.
CTCCGTTGCTCGGAACGACCTCAACTCCAGCTTCCAGCAGTCCTTCCATGATGTCATCCAATAACATTACGTCACGCTCAACTTCCGGCAGCAATGCCAAAATATCATCGTAGGTGATTGAACCATGCGATTGGGCTTTCTCAAGTAGTTGTGTTCGCAATTCCTCTGTCTGAGCCATATCTTACACACTAAAAAGACCCTGCAAAACCTGGGCAGGGCAGTAAACTAAACCCACGTCATATATACATTATGACGTAGAACCGAGCACCTGTCGATTTCGTCAGATTACGGCGGTCTCTCCAGTTTCAATACTGGAGAGTAACAAAACTCGCCTTAGGGCGAACCAATTACACACTTCCCAGAAGCCTTTAGTGCTGGGGAAGATAACGCGGTGCATATATAGATGCTACACAACGGATAAATCTTACCTTCCGTCACTGTTTAAGTTATCCTGAGGTGTTGGTGTTGTCAAGTACACTGGTGGAGTAAGTAGGTAATTGATCAAATAATCAATTGCTCCACGCTCTACCAAATACACCTCCGGGCGTTCATCTACTAATGTATAGTACGTATCGCCTGTTGCTGTCAAGCCACCTACCGCCACAATATGCTCCTCACCGTTAGCTAGCAGCGCCTGGATAAACAATATACCACCATTTTGAAATCCATATTCCGTAAGATTTCCACTAGCTTGAACTGTGCGTTGATAAGGCATCAATACAATACTGCGCGCGATATTGCTTGCTGCCTCTGCGTTGAGCGTGCCTTCTGCGCCGGGTGCTGTCCACGTGCCGTCTTCTGCACGGCTAATCGTGAAGCTGCGATTGCCATCCGGTGTGCGCAGTTGGATCGCCTGTATGTCCAATACAGCCATCTCTGGAAAAATCCTCAGTAATTGGAAATCTTGCGTTGGTGCCGCTTGATTTGCCAGTTGGTTTTGCACCAGAGTCACCGCAAGTAATACACCAAAGACCAACCCTAAAATGAGGAGTGTACGTCGATTCATCGTGCTGTCACCCGCCTGTGCCAGATCCATAAGCCGAGCGCCAACATCGAAACCGGCATTACGACAGCGGTGATAAAGGCAATAATGTCTAATGTTTGTCCGCTAATGAACAACGGCGTTACTACAGCGTTAGTCGGTTGGATGAAAATCACATCACTGTATCCCGTAATCCATGAGATCGCATCTACCAGCAGCACACCGTTACCCGTTGTACGCAGTAAAAAGCCATTCGTTGCAAAATCGCTGTCCCCGAATATGACCACGCGCGCATCATTTTGTTGCGAGAATGCCCACGCTTCATACGCGAGGGGTCCCGCAATATCCTGATCGTTGCGCTGGTAGGTGTTGGTTTGCGTCAGCGCTTGCAGGTTGGTTTCGCCATAGCTTTCCGGCGATGACATGAGCACCCGCCCATTAGAGACGTTCGTAGGCGGCGTATCGTTGATGTCGAGGCTGCGCACAATGCGGAACAGTGTTGGCATCGTTGCTTGATCGAGCCTCTCACCCAACGGTGTATCTGTAAACACAGCGGCTACCGTCAAATCCAGCGCTGTTTGCACGCTGTAAGGCGGGTCAATGATGACGCTGTTTCCCGCGCGAATGCCAAACGTTGTCCATAAATAATCATTGAGCGGACTGTTTGCACCTAAGAACGTGTTGTCTCCAAACTGCACATCAGCAAGAACCAGCAGCCCACCACCTTGCGCAAGGTAGTTACTAATCAGTGTCACCTCTTGCGCCGATAAATCACTCGTCGGGCGCGCGAGAATGAGCGCGGCGGCATTGCTAGGGATGCTGCCACCATCAGCAGCAATCTGTGCTAAATTCAGCGCATTCGTAATCAGACCACTTTCACGGATGCTGTTGTTTAGCTCAGAAAGGCTTTCCTGCGTGGCGTCAATCGGGCTTAACGAGCCA
>CALMZT010000254.1 GCA_937870805.1 uncultured Chloroflexota bacterium | reverse complement strand
CGTTTGTTTTGGTTGACAACTACTCTACCTCAAAAGCCCTACATCCCTTCATTTTTGGCGAAGGTATTGATAGAAACAAGGGGCTTTAAACCCCTTGTTTATTGTCTACCATTAGCGCGCTTTGCGCACTGTTTTGTGTTCCAGCTCACCGTTGTATTGACGTTCGCGTTTGGCGTCTTGCCGGGCGAGTTGTGCCTCGCGGATGTTGCGTTCGTGTTGGAATTCACGCTCGATGTTTTGGCGGTGAGCCTCAATCATCAGTTGTGATGTGATCTCGTACATGGTTATCCTCGCTAGATCGCGGTGGCGATCTAAATAAATTTTACATTTAAAATAATTTAAATATTTAACTGTATTCTAAAGTAAATGGTAGGGTTTGTCAAGTTCAAATGGACATACAATGTCCGAATTTATTGTGAATTTACGCTTTTCAACACATAGAGATCGTCAGACGTCTCGTATATCAACACGAGATTTGTTAAGCGTGAGTAATCCCATTTGAAGCACTAGGGTTGGAGTAAAGCCTGACGACCTATTTTGAAGCCTATTGCGAGGTTCTAAAGGCGATCAATCAAATTTCCGCAGTCCCAATCGTTATATGCCGAGATGAGACACTGCATTTTCGGCATCCAGTAATCTTTGGTCGAGCCAGAGGTCGCGTTGAACACCGCATCAAAAATCATCAGCACGATCATGAACCGATAATCCGTCAACATTTCGTCGAGGCTGTAATCCTGCACACCCTTGTTGACCAATGCCTGATGATAACGTTTGAGCAGCTTTCGCTCGCGCCCATTCGCGCTGCGCTGCTCCGCTGTCCAGAAAGTGGCAAACATGTACACAAGGTCGTATGGACCGAAGTTTGCCGTCGCATCCTGAAAGTCAATGAGGTAAGCAGGGGCATTGACGTTCGGCTTTGGACACAAAAACTGTGCGAAATAACAATCGCCATTGGTCAGCGTGATATTTTTCAGCGCCGTGATACGTGTTTCTAAAAAGGCGTCCCAGAGCTGAGGCAGCTTCGCCAATGTCTTTTCATAGATCGCCATCATATCGTTTGGAATTTCGTCACCTACTGCTTTTGCGAACTTAGCCCATTCACGCTGCCGCCGTTCGATGTGGCGTTGGTAATGTTCCACATCAGTGTACCAAGGGCGAACGATAAACGTTTTGCCAAGCTGTTCATGTTCCCACCAGTAAGCGTGGAACGCCGCAAGCGCATCGATCATCCCATTGAGCTGCTGCTCATCAGGTACTGCTTGCAAGGCGAGAACCTGTTGGCGATTGACGGGCGTTACATGTGTTTTGGAAAGGTCTTCCAATAGCAAATAGGACTCGCCGCTTGCGGCATCATACTCAGCCGCAAAACAGCGCGCGGTATTTGGGGGTCGCTGGCGCATCGCTGCTTGGTAAAAGGGAATTTCGCCTTCACCATAATGGTCGCGGTTGAGTTTCAACAGCAGGTGAGTCGGAAGATCAGCGGGCGCATCTGCTGAATACTGAAGCGTTAAATGTGAAATTGTTGAATTGAATGCGTCATTTGCCCGAAGCTCGGCGGCAACGACGCTACCTTCAGACAAGACACCCGATGCCTGTAGTGTCGTTGTTAGCCATTGAGGCGTCGCTTCTTGAAAGGATGAAATCATCGAGGGGAGCCTTGAAAACAGCAAGCGAAGGGCGAACTATAGAGAAGGTTATAACTCCTGTCAAGCACCCTATGACCCTTTCAGGCCATAATCAGTAAAATTATAATGAGAGGTTCGCTTGAAATATAATCATCCAATACGCTGCTGACATTGAATTGGGGGAAGTCACTTGAAACGTATCTATTTAGCCGGACCGTTCTTCAACCTCTCAGAACTGCGCTTTACGGAGTATGTGGCTAACGAAATCAAAGCGCGCTTCTCAGATCGCATGACGGTGTTTGTGCCCCATCAGGATACAGGCGTCATCCTCACGCCGCGAAGCACGCCTGCCGAACGGCGCGACGTGTTTCAGGGGGACATCGACGCCATGAACGCAGCGGACATTTACGTGCTGCTGCTCGATAACGAAGACAGCGGCACCTGCTTTGAAATGGGTTACGGTTACGCGCGCGGTCTGCCGATGGTCGCGCTGTGGAGCGACGTGCGCAAAGTGCCGAACCTCATGCTGCAACAGTCGGCGACTCTCATTGCTACCGTAGAAACTCTCCTCGATGAGTTAGAGAAGTTACTGTAACTTCCCCTATAAAGTCGTGGCGGGCACGCGCGTGAGCCAGCGCTCAAACGTGACAAAGGTGTCGCAAGCGGCGGCAACGATCTCATCTTCATGACCGTGTGTTTCACCATAGGCGTTCGCGGCGGCAGAGAAGGCTTTCCACATGTCGCCTACACGTTCGCCGTAGCTGTTGAAGAATGAAGCGCCGTTCGTCGGATTGAGTTCAAAACGCTTGAGTTGGCGTGAGATAATTTGACCGCCGAGCGTTGCGCCTTCCAACACGTACAGGCTGCCAAGTGCGCGGTGTGGTGTGTCGATCTGCGGTATAGCATCACACAACGCCACCGTTTCCACTGCATAGCCCAATGCCCGTAAATCCTGTTCCAACAGCGGCGTCTTTAAGCGCGCATGGATATCAATCGGCGCGAACTGCTGCAACCGCGCTTCTATTGGGCGATAAAAACCGTAGAAGCGCTGCAACATCTCACTGTACATTTCAAGAGTGAGTGTTCCATCGCTCATCGCCAGCGAATAAGGATTCGCTTCCAATTGCTCATGATACAGCTTCGTCTCTTGTTTCAGTCTCGCCATCATCATAGGGATTATTCCAATGCTTGAATATAAATTTATCGGGCACGATGCTGAGGTTCATCATAGTGGGAAGCGGAACTCATTTCCACACTGCGGGTAAAGTTCTGCATTTGCCTGATGGTGAACCCTATTTTGCGCCAGTGTGAGTGTTGAGCTTGCTCATGATTAACTTTGCTTTTACGCTGCTCGTTTGGCAGGGCTTGATAGAGTTAAATTGCAGACATACTACAAGTTAAGTTCTGATGGACAAATCAAATAGAAGGCGAACAATCGTAGAACACAACATGTCAAGCCTCTACAAAAAATCATGCCTCATGGGCACAAGTAGTGCAAGCTGCGCTCTGAACAAGGGGATTAACCCCCTTGTCCGCACTAGTTCTACTCTTGAGCCAAAATCACTGCTGGATTAACTGTTTGTTTCCATCAGTTTGACACTCAGAGCACATTCCTGCTGAAGTCCTGTCCGTGCGTTTTGAAGCGCGAGAATAAAAAAGGCGTGGATTTGTATCCACGCCTTTGATGCAGCTCAACTGCGATGAAATCACTACGCTAGGCATACCCAGCGGAATTCGTAGGGCTTGCCCTCGCGTTCTTCGGTTGCGTTGACCTGGCAGATCGCCCGGTTTGCATCGCTGCTACCCAACACGGTGAAGAGGATGTCGCCTTCCTGTTCTACTGTGACGTTCGCACCGCTGTCAAGCGCTTCCTGATAAGCATCATTCAGCTCATCTTCGGTAACGCGGATTGCCAGCCTGCCTGTGCCTGAAACTGGATTAATGTCATAGACATCGACCCCGTCGAAGCCATCGCCAAAATCCGCAAAGCGAATGTAGATGGCTATAGGCGCGGCAAGGTCACGATCAGCGCGACTGTTGAGACGCCCATCATCGAAGCATTCCCCATTGATAAAGTCATTTACGTTGTACTGGAAGCTGAAGTCGCCATACGGACCTGTGATCGTGACGTACTCCGCCCCGCTCACCGCAGGAACATAGACATTGCCGGGTACAAAAATAGGATCGCTACCGTTGTTGGTCTGGCTGTAACTGTAAACCTCATTACCATTTACATCCAGGATGACCGAAGAGATCGTTTCACCTGGAAAAATCGTGAGTCCGGCGAGATAACAGGCGTGCTCTGCGTTCTCGTCTGCCGCTGCGCCGCCAACCAGTACAAAGCTGGCAAGCAGCAGCACCATAACAGTGATGGATAGTACAATTGCTTTCTTCATAAATATTCTCCTTATCGTTCATCGAACATTAGAACACTGAGTAGTTTACTGATGCTACCTCATGGAAAAAGTGTAGTGTTATATAACCAAATTGTTTAACCAATACCTTCGCCAATTAAGCGGCGAAACGGTCAAGACGGCGAACGCGAATGCCGCTGAAGGCGGTAAGGCGCTGC
>CALMZT010000253.1 GCA_937870805.1 uncultured Chloroflexota bacterium | reverse complement strand
GCAGCACCCCTGGTTCTGGCGTTGGTTCTGGCGCCGTTGCATAAGGGTTAAAGCGCCGGCGCAGCGTAATCGGGGTCAATGCGATAGGCTTTCCGGCGGAGACTTCTCGGGCGCTTTGCAGGACGTCCCGAATCGCTTCTGGCGTTTCGGCTACCGATCGCACGTCATACGCGTGTTCCTGAGGCTGGATGCTGAAAGCCATAAAGTCGAGCAAGTCCATCGGCGGGTGTTCACGGTTGACCTCGGTGAAGTTAGCGTTGGACCCACCACCAATGGGCGTAGATACGTCGTATGCCCGAAGGACCGCACATACAGCTTCCACGTCTGCTCTCTGTGTAACGAGGGCTCGTTCAGGGAAAATGAGCCAATAGGCGACTTTCGGACACAGGTCTTCAAGCAAGCGTCGGAGCGTCGTTAAGTCGGCGTCGTCCGACCGCACAAACAGTGCAATTTCCAGGCCCACACCGAGGGCACGCGCTTCCTCTGTGGCCCTGGCAAGCGTTGAGCGCACATCGGGTTCATTCAGGCGCAAATCGACGCGGAGATGATGAAGTTTCAACGCACGCAGGCGCTCCACTGCCGTGGAACTCAGCGGCTGCAAGTGGCTCGCCACACCCAACCCCAGGGGCGGGACGTCTCCAATAGGCGTGTCATCAAAAGAAGTAACGATGTTTTCAGTTCGGGGCACATGGATGTCCGTCACACTGCCATTGACACTTAGCGTCACCCGCTGCCACACCCGCTCCCCTTCGAGGATGGTAACCGGAAATGGCAGCCCAAGCGGCGTGCAGTAGATCTTAAATGAAGCGTCTATCCAGTTTCGTTGGTCTTCCATCTCAAAAGTGTCGCCCTCAAAACGCAGGCTTGCCCAAACCTCCGGTAAGACCTGGTGCTCGAAGGCGGTTAGGTCTTTGAACGGCTGGTGGGGCGAGATAAAGCGCGGAAAATGAGCCTCTTCGACACTGCCGTCGGTATGTACCGCTCGGCAGGGCAGCCCCGCGCACTCTAGTGGATGCAAAACGCAAAACCCGATACGATTGCGACGAAACGTCGAGCGCGCAGTCCCTTCCATCGTGAACGTGATCGTTCCCGCCGCATCGCCGGTGATCGTCCCCCGCCAGGCAAAATCGATGTCGCGATCCCGATTGACCACATCGTAAGTGACTTGGAAGTGGTCGACCGCACTCTGTATTTGAAGATTTGAGATTTCAGGAGCAATGGTACGCCAGTTGGGATCTCGAATTGCCACGTACCAGCGTCGAATAACCTCCTGGTTGTTCAGGCGAATTGTTCGTAGATCCCCATCCTCCAGAAGCACAGTGAGTGAACCGGCGCGGAGCAGAATTTGCTCCGCTAACGGTTCGTCGACGCCATAATAAAGAACGTTCTTTGGCAGCATAAACGCCTTAGAGCCGGTGGAGACTTATGGATGGACTGATTAGAATACGCCGCATATTGTAAGGGCGAGACATGTCTCGCCCTGCTGGGGCGACCGGCTCGGTCGCCCCTACGTCAGGCGCATCCTAACTGGTTTATCCATTAGTGCGACCGTCCAATATACTCATAGAGATTTACAGGCAGGCCCGTGCGCGCCGACTCGTACGAGCCAAACACACAGCGAACCGTTTTCAGATTATCGTCGCCAGTGGTCTCCGCCTGCCCTGTTCCAAGTAAGTCGTCAAGCAGATTTGCCTGACAATCGACAATGCTGGAATGGACCAAGTCATAGGCTGGGTCTGCCCACGGATAATGGTAGGGCTGATGCCTTGAAGAAAACGTACCGTCGGCAGTCGTCTCACGAATCCAATAATCCGGTCCTAGCTCAAGAAATCCTGCGTCGCCTTCCACATAAATGTAAGTCTGCGGAAAACGCTCGATCTCGGTTCGGCTGGCATAACTCATTTCACAAACAACTGTCATCCCGTTTTCCATAGTCAGTACTACCGTTGCCACGTCTTCCCCACGAATATCCTCGTGTATTCGTTGGGTCAGGCAATATAGACTCGCAACATCGCCGAACAGAAAGCGAACCGCATCGAGGATATGGCTGCCGATGTCCGTGAGGATGAATTGTTCAAGCTCTTTCAGGAATGGCTGGTTGTCGAACACAGGGAAGCTATTGGCATAGTGAACCCGTGCACGAAACGGTTGGCCAATTCGGCGACGATCGAGGTGGCGCTTCAATTGACGGACAGGATATTGCCAGCGCCAATTCTCATTGATCAACAGCTTCACGCCTGCCCGATGGCAGGTCACCACCATATCTTCAGCTTCGGGGAGCGAGGTCGCCATTGGCTTCTGACAGACCACGTTGCGTCCTCGCTCTGCCGCCAACTTAGCCAAAGGCGCGTGCGTCTCCACGCCTGTAATGATGTCTACAAAATCCAGTTGTTCTCTATCAAGGAGCGCCTCCGGCGTATCGTAGACGGACGGGATGCCGAACCGTCGGGCGAATTCCTCGGCTTTAGAGCGCGTGCGGTTATAGACGGCTACGCATTCGCATCCGCCTATTTCATTCCACCCCGCCAGTTGGAAACTCGACCAGAAGCCCGTGCCGAAGATTGCAAACCGAAGTTTTCTCACACACAATTCCTTTTGCAGCTCATTTCAACCTGTGATTAACTTGCGTAAAAAGCGAACGCTCTCCACAACCCAGGCGTCCTCTTTTTCAATCGTTGCTTCAACGATCCCTTCCGGCGGTGGCCACAATTCCAGTATGGCACTCTCTGTTCGAGCGTACGCTTGAAGCGTATCCAGCAACCAGGCGATATCGAGCTGTCCTTTTCCTGCGATGCGTCCTTCCACGCTGAAGCCGAGCATATGATCCAGTCGCTGAATCGCAAAGTCCTTGACGTGTAAGTTAACGACGTAAGGACCGAGCACATGGACGACGGCTTCAGGTCCCTCGGCTGCGCCAAGCGAATTCACTGTGTCCAGACAGACACCGATCCAGCCGCTATCGAGTGTCTGAACGATTTGCGAGAGTGTAGCCGCTTTGAACCGATCATGATTCTCTATGGCGAGTATCACATTGGCTGACTCAAATTCCGGTACCAACGGACGCAGTGTCTCCACAATTTCATCTTCGGTCGGATGGTGGACTGCAGTGTCAATGACTATGCGCAAAATCGGTGAGCGAAATTGCGTGGCAAGCTCCAGATACCGCCGCAGATGAGACGGGGCAATGCCACGGGTGCCCACTTCGACTGCGATGCCGAGCTCCTCCGTCATGCGAGTCAACCGCTTTAGCTGCGATTTTGGCAGTGAATGCAAAGGCAAATTATCAGCGATCTGAACTGCCCGCAGTCCTAACCTTGCTGCCCGTTGAACAAAAGCAAAGACGTCCATCGGCTTGACCGGCGGATAGCCCGGGATACCGATTGCCCAGGCATAGGCATAGCTGCCAAGTCCAAGTCTCATCAGTGCCAGCGGCTAGTGAACGTGCGCGCCCTCGGTTATGGCTCGAACCTCGCGCATGATAGCATCCGGCTCGAAAACTTTTTTCCAGTCCGGCTTGATAATGGCGTCCATTCCCCGCTGGGCTGCCATTTTTGCCCCATCAGAAAACTGGGCGTTCAGGAAGCCAAACAAGATGGCAATGTCGATGTTGATGTGTCCGAGCAGAAAATCACGCGCCGCATCGGGTGGAACCCCTCGCCGAATCGCCTCGTCCATCGCTTCGCGGATGACCATCATCAGCGGTATTATAATGGTTTCAACCAGCGCGGGTTCGAGAATTGCCATGTGCTCGACGGTAACACGGTGAGCGTTCATGACTGGCGCAAACATCTTCCGGGCGATTTCTTCTCCGAGTACGTAATGTTCCTCAGGTCCCTGCATCAA
>CALMZT010000252.1 GCA_937870805.1 uncultured Chloroflexota bacterium | reverse complement strand
GTCCCAGTGATGAAACGCTGCGGGTGAGTTTCCATCAGGGCACGACGACAGAGCGCCGTCTGCTGAATGAACTCAATCTGCCGCAGTATAAAAACGTCATCATTCTGAGTCCGATGAGTGACCCACAGGAAGCCGACGCGCAAACGTTGATTACGCTGCTGCATCTGCGCGACATTCGTGAGAAACACAATTTGTCCGTGCCGATTGTCAGCGAAATGCTGGACATGCGCAACCGCGAACTGGCGAAGGTCACACACGCCGACGATTTCATTGTCAGCGACAAACTCATCAGTTTGATGCTGTCACAGATCGCGGAGAATAAAGACCTGCTGGCAGTGTTCATTGACCTGTTCGACCCCGAAGGCGCAGAAATTTATCTGAAGCCCGCCGCCGATTATGTCGTGCTGGGGCAGCCCGTGAACTTCTATACCATCATGGCGGCGGCACATCAGCGCAATGAGGTGGTGATTGGCTATCGTTTGGAACACGACGCGGGCAATCCCGCCAGGCAGTACGGTGTGACCATCAGCCCGCAAAAGTCGAACAGCGTCACCTTCACCGCAGGCGATAAGGTGATTGTGCTGGCGGATAGTTAGTCAAATTAAAAAGGGATGCGCTTTTGGGTGTCCCTCTACCTCCAACGTAATAAATGAGTTACCCCATTTAGGAATTTAGAATCGCTTTCACGTCCACAGGCTTACCAGATAGCACGCTGGAAACGAATGTGTCCTTTGTGAACAACCCGCGTCGCACGAACTTCTCTCCTGCAAGTACGTATACTTCGATGAATTTGGCATCTGTATCAATCAGCCAATATTCGCGCACGCCATACTTCTGATAAAGCTCAAATTTCTTCCCACGATCACGCCCGGCTGTCGAAGGCGAAAGCACTTCCACGACTAAATCTGGCGCGCCATACCAGTAACCATCGCTTCCTAGTTTGCATTTGCTGTTCGCGCCGCTGACCCAAAAGACATCCGGTTCGACAATATCTTCGTCTAAATAGACATCCATCGGTGCGATCACGACTTCGCCGCCATCCGCAAGCGTTTCGATGACCTTTGCCGCCACGAAAACCTGTTTTTGGTGCGGATGTTTTGGAGTCGGACTCACGATCAATTCTCCGTCGATTAATTCTTCAAAGCGGTTGCTCTCAGGTAGTGCGCGGAACTCCTCAATTGTCATACGGATGGTCGTGGCATCAGTCATGGTATATCCCTCAGCATCATTGTTTTCACTATACCATAAGTCCACTCACCGCCTGCCACAGCAGCGATACCCCGAACAACGCCATAACGACAGCACTAAACAGTACCACTCGACGGGTAATTTGGGGGTCGAGGCTGCCTATCCGTGCAAAGATCATCAGCAGAAGCGCTAACAAACCGAGAAACGTCCCATAGAAACTGAAAAGGAAAGCGATGCCGTGTAGCACCGATTGGTTCAGCGCTTGCACGAGCAGCGGTCCATTGATGGTTGACCAGAAGATGTAGGGTCCAGGACTGACAAAGTTTATCATCGCAGCGCGCAGCAGTGGATTGGCATCTCGCGTAGGCGGGGGGTCTTCTGTCACTTTCATAAGCATCGGTTTTTGCGCTGTTATCCAAGTCCTATATGCCAGCCAGATGACGAATAAGCCGCCGACGAGTTGAATCGCCAGAAGGAATTGATCCGGTAGTTCCTTTAACAAAACCACACAAACGAAGGCGATGGGAATATCAGTAATCAGGGGTGAGAAGATCACTGGCAAAGTGCGTTTCCACCCTAGCATCAGCGTACTGCTCAACAGAAGCGCCTGTAATGGTCCAGGAATTACGCCCGCGCTTAAGCCGATGCTTGTTCCCCGCGCAATCAATTCCAGCATTAAACCATCATCCTGACAGTATCATTGGTCAGCGTGGTCATCGTTTTCATCAGGTCAGCGGTCATGCACGAATGTACAGGCAGCACCATCACCAGACTGCCAACCTGGATACGGTCAAACGTTTCCTGATCGGCAGCGATGACGCCGTGTTCCTGCGACAGCGATTTGACGTAGCTACCTTCCAGCACCTCGCCCCAGCCATCACCCTCAGGCAGCGCGATCATGCCGAAGATTTTGCGTCCCTGTCGATCAACAAACGTGTCCTTCGACAAATGGACGCCGCCGCCGTGAATGACGATCTCATTGCGCTGTGGATACTTAGCGACGACAGGACACGCCAGCGCGACGGCAATGTCGTTCCAGCCACATGAGCCGATAATGACCTGCATCACGTCGTAGTACACGAAGTTGCCGGGGCGAATCTCGTCTACGGCGCTGAGGTCTTCAACGACGCTGGAACACGGTGTATCGCCAATCGACAGTTCCAGCGGAATACCCAGCGCATCACGCAGCGATGTGAAGCGGGTGACGGTCAAATCGTACACCGCTTGCAGTTCTTCAGGGGAGCGCGCTTCGTAGCTGTTGCCCGCGTGCGTCAGCATCCCTTTGAGCGTGAACACCTCAGGCGAACGCTGGATTGCCTCAACGACTGCCTTCGCCGTGTCTACGTCGTCCCATTCGATGCCTGTACGGCGGTATCCCGCGTCCACATCAAGCCAAACATTGACGGGATGCTTCAAGGTCTCTGCGAGGAAATTCACCGTTTCTACCGCTTCGACCAGCAGCCCAAGATCGATTTCGCTGGCGAGGCGATTCAGCACGTCAATCTCGCGCCAGTTCACCGGGAAAGCGATGGTGATGTCACTCCAGCCGTGTGTCGCAAAATATTCCGCCATCTTCACCGACGACACCGTAATTGCCTCAATGCCTAATTCATGACACCAGCCGCCGACCTGTGCCGATTGGTGTGTCTTAAAGTGGGCGCGCAAACGGATGTTATTCCTGCGCGCTTTTTGCACCATACGCGCGATGTTATGCCGCGTGCGTGCCTCGTCCAGCAGCAGCGTCGGGCGCGTAATGCTGCTTATGAGGCGGCTTTCTGTAGCTGCGTCCATAAGTTTTCCTCGATTTCAACTAAATCAGTACGGATAATGTCGTCCAAAATACGGTTGCCGCGTTCGCCGGGAATGAGGATTTCCTCGACGCCGGGCAGTTTTTTGCTGGCTTTCACTCTCTCAATGAGCGCAGCCACACGTTCCTTAAAGGAGTCGCTGTCTGTGAGCAGTTCGGGGTCAATGACAAACACCAGATTGCCCCAATCATCTTTATGTCCATCAATAAGGTGCCTGGTCTCGACCAGTTCATGGGTCAAAATCTCAAAGATCATCGACAGCGCCGCGCCTTTATAGCCGCCAAACGTGCGGATTGCGCCCGCCAGCGCCGCTGAAGGGTCGGTGGTGGGCTGTCCGTTGGCGTCGTAAGCTACGTCGGGCGGAATGCTGCGCCCTGCTGTTTTCGCTTCGACCAAGCCGAACAGCGCAACTGCCGATGTTGCCATATCGAACACAATCGGTATACCGCCTGTAGGCACGCCTATCGCCATCGGGTTCGTGCCAAAAAGCGGTTGATACGCGCCATGCATCGCCACGTATTCGCCAGAACCAGAGAACACAAACCCGATAAATCCCTCCTGCGCGATGTGGTTGGCGTAATAGCCAATCGCGCCCGTTGAGCTTTTGGTGTTGTGCGTGCCGACGATGCCGAAGCCGTGTTCGCGTGCCTTGTCCAGCGCCAGTCCGACAGCGTACTTCATGAGTACCATGCCAGAGTTGCGCCCGCCGTCCAGCAGCGCCGACAGTTTGGTTTCTTTGACCGTTTTGATGGGCTGTACTTCCTTGTGGCGTGGCATTCCTGCGCCGATTAGCTTGACAACCCCCTGATTGTTGCCACGTAACTGCGCGTACATCAGCACATCGAGGATGGTCTGCGCCTCGTCAAGTGGATAGCCGCTGCGCGCAAGGACGGCTAACGTGGTCTGCTTCAGATCTTGCAAAGACACTTTCATGACTGACGATCCTAATGAAGAGGGAATACACACAATAGTACAGTAGCACGCCCAAACATGCCAAAACTATCAGGATTGGTATTATCGTGATTCAAACAGGTGGAGAAACAAAGGTGTCAGGACTTCGATGTGTCGTCGTGCTCCAGATGGCGCTCAATGATGTCCAGTGACAGCAGCGTTTCGCGGATGAGTTGATAGGCGGCGTACAGCAGCGATA
>CALMZT010000251.1 GCA_937870805.1 uncultured Chloroflexota bacterium | reverse complement strand
GGCGGGCATCGGTGCCGATGTCGTCAGCGGCGGCGGCACGTTGTTGGCGGCGCACGCCAAAGAAATCCCCGAACTCACCGAAGTGCGTGCGGGTAGCTACATCTTTAACGACTGGTCGGCGGTGGCAAAAGGCGCGGCAGCACCCGATGATTGTGCCCTGCAAGTGATAGCAACCGTCGTCAGCCGTCCCTCATCCGAACGAGCCGTGCTGGATTGCGGCAGCAGCACCCTTTCCGCCGAGCGCTACGGCGGCTACTACGGCTACATCGCTGAATATCCTCTCGCGCGCATCTACGCCTTGCACGCCGAACATGCGCTGGTCGATTTAAGCGCCTGCGACGATCATCCCGTCATCGGTGATCGCCTGCATATCATCCCCGTGAATGCCGGCGCAGCCATCAACCTCACCAACTTTGTCTACGGCGCGCGCGGCGATGCCCTCGAAGTCGAATGGCAGGTCATGGCACGCGGCAGCGTGTGGTAATGCTTAATGTAGGGGATGACCAACGTGTCATCCCGCTCAAAATTAGGCGGCGTAGGCGACGACCTCAACAATCGTGTGCTCCCGTTTGACATATAGGCACGAATGTATGCTCCCGTTTGTCATCTACCCCAAAAACCCCATTCTTTGATGCAGGGCGATGGCATCAAAATCGCGAATGGGGTCAAGGAAGGTCAGAAACGTCATCGTAGGGGCGAACCTGTGTGTTCTCAAGCCTCAAAATAACGCTTAAGGGCTTGATCTGTACTTGGAATGCATTCCCGAAAACCGCTAAAATACCCTCCCTTTTCTGTCCACTTCAGTGGACGTGGCACTGCGGCAGCCGGAGACTTCAGTCTCTGGCGCTGCCCACCGAACCCTTAAGGCTTAGCTTGATGTCTGAGTACAAACGTGTACGCCCGATGTGTCGTCTGCTGCGTTTGCGCTTGATGTGACCTTTGCTTTGCAGTAAAATGAACACCCGTTCTACCAACAGGACATCCCCGATGGTCGATATTCAACACAAGCAGGCAAAGAGCATCCTTAATAAAGCCAGCGGCTTCATCGACAGCTACGATTACACGCTCAACCCTTACAGCGGCTGCACGTTCGGCTGTTCTTATTGTTATGCAGCCTTCTTCACGCCAACCGATGAATTGCAGGAAACATGGGGACAATGGGTACAGGTGAAAGAGAACGCGCTGGAACTGCTGCGCAAAAAACGCAAGCGCCCGCTGATCGATCAGACGTTGTACATGAGCAGCGTCACCGACCCCTATCAACCTGTCGAGCGTAAACTGGAGTTGGTTCGTTCACTTTTGCGCGAACTGCTGGACTATCATCGGGTGCGCCTCGTCGTGCAAACGCGCAGCCCGTTGGTGACACGCGACATTGATCTGCTGCGTGAGTTCAAGTTCGTGCGCGTGCATATGACTGTGACGACTGACGACGAAACCGTGCGCAAAGCCTTTGAACCCACCTGTCCGTCAAATCAACAGCGCTTGGACGCGATCACCGAAGTGGCGGCGGCAGGTATTCCCACCGCCATCACCATGACGCCGCTGCTGCCCGTGCGCGACCCCGAATCCTTTGCAAAATCGCTGCTGGCAACGGGCGCGCGCAAGTTTGTCGTGCAGGAGTTTCACCTCACCAGAACGCGCTACGCAGCCGGAACGGGCGCTCACGCAACAAAACTCGCGCAGCAAATGGGCTGGAACGCCGCGCAATATCAGCACGTCAAGCACACCTTGCGCGCCGCCCTCCCCAACCTCTATGAAGGCAAAGCAGGTTTTGTGCCGGAGTGGTAAGTTTTAGCGCGGGCTGATGACCTGTTTATTTCCCAACGTGATCAAGTTTTTCAAACTGGGAACGGGTGTCTTTCAGATAATCCGTCAATTCCGTCTGGCTGATTCCATGACTTGCCGACAGCATCAGGTGTTCCAGCGTGGCAAGGAAAAACTCGTGGACGCGCTGCGTGTGACGGTTACGCTTTTCAAGTTCCTGATGCGTATCACGCAGGGCATTTTCGGCGCGCTTCTGCTCGGTGATGTCTACCGCGAACGCCACAACGCCGACGACCTTGCCCTCTTTATCACGAAAAGGCACTTTGCCGGTTTGCAGCCACATGGTTTCGCCTGTCGCTGGCACGGTGTGACTTTCGACGATGTTCAGCTTGGGCTTTTCAGACTTGATGACCTCTAAATCGTCGTTGTGATAAGCTGTCGCCTGCTCTTTAGGATATAGATCGTAAGCAGACTTGCCTTCGATGGCTTCTACGCTCGTGCCTTCGAGTTCGGCAGCCGCACGGTTGACACGGATGTTGCGGTTTTCAGTATCTTTGTACCAGAACATAATCGGCGACGCATCAAAAATAAGCTGTAGTTCTTCTAAGCGCCGCTGGGCTTCGGCTTCGGCCAGTTTAACCTGTTCAAGCTGCCGTTGCAGTTCCGCATTTTGCTGTTGAAGTTCCAGCGCAGACCTTTCACCGATCATGATAAGTTCCTCCTGACAAACGATTCATTTCATTTACGACTTGTTTTTCTAGGATACAGGTTAATGCTTTGTAATGTGCCTTGAGTTTTATGAAGACTGTGTTTGGAAAGCAAAACACTTTTTTCATGTGGGTATATTGACCGAATGGACAGCGATTTTGCCCGAAAGCCGGTTGTCATGGCTCGGTATCATTCCTGATACTGAGGTTATCGTTGTTCCACAGTGGAGAAGGTC
>CALMZT010000250.1 GCA_937870805.1 uncultured Chloroflexota bacterium | reverse complement strand
AGCCTTAAAAAGGAATATATTGAGCGTCGAGCACAAAAGAGAAAATTGGCACCTAAACTTACTCAGATTGTTTCGGTGGAGTATTTGGGTGAGATGGACATGTATGATATTACTGTTGACGGCGAATTTCATAACTTTGTTGCTGATGGATTTATCGTCCATAATTCAGGTCGTTATACGCCATTTGAGGAAAATGATTACTACACCCCTACTATTTGGCGTAAACAGTCTCCCAGCAACAAGCAAGCCAGTGAGGGAGAGGTGGACTCCACAGTTGGAGTGCAACTTACCCAAAAACTGCTAGATCATTACGATCAAAGCTATAAGCTGTATCAAGAAGCTTTAGAGACAGGTGTGTCGAAAGAATTGGCGAGACTCTTTTTACCCGGATTCTCTGTGTACTACACAGGTGTCATCAAAACAGATTGTCACAATTTAATGCACTTGCTCAAGCTGCGCATGGCGCAAGACGCACAATACGAAATTCGCGTCTATGCTCAAGCGATCTATGAACATTTCTTTAAACCTGCTCTGCCCTGGACGGCAGAAGCCTTTGAGCAGTATGTGTTGAACCCCGACAAATAGCTAAGGCGTAAAGGGCGATAATTCTCCCCCGCGTGAAGTACACATCTGACGCTCCAGGTTGTCGATGGGATAAACCTCCCAACCGTACTGTTCGCCTACTTCAAAAGTATACAAGTCGCTCGTAAATGTGTAACTTGTCTGATCTGTGTAACCATCGAAAAGCGACGCAAGATTCCCGAAATCATCGGGGGCAAAAAGCGTGACACGATAAATCTGCGCCCCTTGTACCGGAGTCCAGGCGACAACAGGCTCAGTATCGGCTGGGAAACTTGTGACTGTGCGTGAGAAATCAACGGCGAATGTGCCACAGACGTCTAGCGGGGTAATCTGAGGCACTGTTGCAACAAGGGTTGCGGTGGCACGCCGAGGGGTTTCACTTGGAACTGGCGTGAAAGTCCATGTCGGGGGAAGGGAACGCGCTGTTGGTGTGACCTGTGCGCGTGCGGGTTCAGCCGATGGGATGTCGGTAGTCGTTGCTTCAGGCGCAGTTGTGGAGGTTGGCACCAGAGTCGGCAGCACAGGAGTAGGCTGTGCATTGCACGCTGCCAAAGCGCTAAGGAGAACCATCATGATGAGCAGCACACGCTTTTGCATAGGAATTCCTTATCCCAATTTATCCCAATTTATCCCAAATTCGGCTAAGCCGCTGTTCCCGATACCATGCCTTGAATCATCCAAAGGAAGACCAGAAACACAGCGAACACACCAATTCCAAAATACCACAAAACGATGGGTCGTGCAGGTGGAGTTTCGCCTCTTGTGCCAATAATGAATATCCAACCAAGTACATACATCAATAACCCCAAACCAACTTCGATCATTGCCGGGGCACGCGCGTGAATAAAACGCTCTAATTCGGAATTGTCCCGGTAAATGAAAGTCAGATAAAGGTAATCAATAATGGGTGTGAGTCCCAACGTCACGGCAAACGCGAAAATTGCGCAAACAACAATGCGTACCATGCGTGGAAGATGCAGTAACCAACGCACTACACCTGCGGCATCTTCATGTGGCGTTGGTGATGGATTGCTGGGTGGTTTCAATTGGTTGGGCGAAGGAGTAGGCATTGTTTATTCCTTGCTAGAGTACAGATTAATCATGAAGGCTGAACCACGTTCAAAATAATCACGCATGACAGTTCGCGCTGGTTCTTCAATGCCTACTTCATCGATTGCCGCCAGCATATGTCCTAACCATAAATCGCGCGCCTCTTGTGTGATCGGGAACGGACCGTGACGCATTCGTAAGCGTGGATGACCACGTTCTTCTCCGTAGCGCTGTGGTCCTCCAAAAAATTGAGT
>CALMZT010000249.1 GCA_937870805.1 uncultured Chloroflexota bacterium | reverse complement strand
CAACTGATACGGCTAGCCTCGCGGTAACAGAAAAAGCGACACCGGGCGAAGCAGAACTGCAAACGCTGCTCTCACTCAGCAAGTCGCTGACCGAAGTGCTTGATCTGGGCGAAGTGCTCAATCGTGTGGTTGAAGCAGCGCGCCGCCTCACCAATGCAGACGAAGGCATGATTTTACTGCCTGATGACGATGGCGGGCAGCTTTACTTGCGCGCAAGGGTCGGGATCGATGTAGAAGCCGCGCGCAATTTCCGCATCAGAACGAGCGACACCTTAGCAGGACAGGTTTTCAGTTCGGGACAGCCCACCTTTATCGGCGCAAAGGGTCCGCAAAAGGTAAAAACCGAATATTTTGCCAACGCCTTGTTATATGTCCCAATTATCTCGCAGGGAAAACCCATTGGCGTGCTAGGCGTTAATAATCGTAAGAAAGAAGATTCTTTTAACCAGCAGCAGCAAGAGATGCTCATCAGTCTCGCTTCTTACGCTGCCATCGCCATTGAAAATGCGCGCGCCCACGAAGAAAGTCTACAGCGCGCCCGTGAACTGCAAATTTTGGTGGACGCAGGACAAGTTATCAACTCGTCGATTTCAATGGATAAGGCACTGCCAAACATTTGTGAACAGCTCGTGCGTATGCTCAACGTTAATCTGGCAGCTATCTATGAATGGAACAAAGAGAATCAGGCATTGAACCTTTTGGCGCGTCATGAGCGTGCCTTATGGCGTCTGAAGCAGGGTCCTCCCCTTGAATATACCCCGCTGCGCACAGTACGCGCCGCCATTGAACAAAACCGCTACTGCTGGCTGACCACGCAGTTTGCCGGAGCTTCGACGCCTGAATCTAATTATCTCAAAAGTGTTGGCGCAGCCGCGATGCTGGTCATTCCGATTCACTCGCAGGAAAAATTGTTAGGCGTGGTGCAAGCCTTTTACAATCGTGTGCCGCCGGAAGCCCCCTCACAAGAAAGTTGGGCGCGCGCCCGTCTCAACGCGCTGGAAGCCAGCGTCAATTTGATCGACTCGTCTAATCAGGGACGTGTACAAAACAGTCTGCGTCTAGCAGAAAATATCAATCGTGTGGTGGACGCCGATTGGTGCCGATTGGCGCTACGTGTTGAAGAAACACCGACGATGCGTATTCAGATGGCAGTGGGGAACGGCGTTTGGCTGAACACCTCTCAGTTGACGATTGACTTG
>CALMZT010000248.1 GCA_937870805.1 uncultured Chloroflexota bacterium | reverse complement strand
CTGGATGGCTTCATCCTGTCGGATATGACGCAGCATAGCAGCATCGTGGTCGGTGAGTTTTTCAGGCGCTAAAACCAACAGCCAGGCGAGTTTATGGGCAGAAGGCAGTGAACTACTGGTGGCGGTAATGGGCAGCGTGTCTACAGATGCCGGGTCAGCATAGGCCAGCAGGCGGCGTGCCTGTAACCAGTTGGAGACCAAAGTCGGAGTACCCGGATAACCCTGTACTTGGATTTCCTTATATAGTTGGCTCACACTCTGGCAGCCTGCCTGAAAACGACTTTCGAGATAGTCCAGATACGGTTCCAGCTTACTGCGCAGGGTGCGTCCTGGCATTCGCTCCGGGAATTCAGGCGCGTAGTAGAACAGGCGCAGGGTGTAGTAGGAATGCGGGAGCTGCTGCAACATCTGACTGGGATTTAACCCTAACTGTTTCAAGCGCTGCACTTCGTGATACAAATCCAGGCGCCGTTGGCGCGAAGCGTCCATCCGCTGCTGCTCACGGAGCGAACGCAGAAAGCGTGGACGGCTGGACTGTAACTCAAAGGGCATGGGCAGTTTCTTCAGCCGACGATAAACCGAAGCGATGACATGCTCAGCTAAATGGCGTAAATTCAGCAGCAGATGCCAGCGATCTAACACTTGCTGTGCCTGGGGAGCGGTTGCCGTGAGCGCGTTACGATACTCCGGCGAACGGTCACGGGTCACAATTTCCACTTCGGGATGTGCCTGGAACCAGGGCTGGACATCTTCGGCGGTACGTCCTTTGAGCAGCTCCACCACCTGACGGGTTTCCTGGTCAAGGATGAGGCTGCCGTAGCGCTGTCCTTTCCGCAGCGCCCAGTCGTCGATGCCCACCACTCTGGGGGTGCTGGTCGGCACAACGGGCGTCCGTTTGACAATCCGCAGCAGCGTGTCACCGCTGCTGGTGATGGCAAACCAGCGTAAGATGCGGCGACCACTTTCGGCGCTCACCTCAAAACCGACCTGACGCAAAACATGGGTCAGACGAGTGGTGCGGCGGGCGTAAGTGGGCAGCCACTCTGGGAAGCGCTCGGCAAAAGTCTTTTTCGGACATTCCGGGTTCAAGCACCGAAAGCGGCGCACTGTAAGTTCCAGATACACACCTGCTCCAATACAGGGTAAATCCTGAGGACGACGCGGATACCAACCGTGACGGTGCCGCGAAACCTGCTGGCAGTTCGGGCAGAGGGCGGACGTTGCTGTGCTAGACGCTTCAACGATGAGACGGGCTTCTTCCTGGCGCGTCTCGGTGATGGTGAAACCGGGTAAAGTAAATGGGACGGCGTTGATGACCACTTTCCTGACGATGACAATCTATATGCATCGCCCAAGTGTATTCGTTCCCTTTCACTCCCCTCGTTTCTACATAAAGTGCGGAAGACCCAAAATTACATGTTGAGGAGTTGGGGATACAAAATGCTGGCTGTTCATCGGGTTATCCTTGTCGTCGTACCGATGCAACCAGCGTATCAAAGTCGGCTCTACAGAAATGCCGAATTTTACAGTTTTGGATTAGCAGTTTTGGTAAGGTGAGGGGAAAATTTCAGGGCGTAGGTGGCGGAGATGTCCAGCTACCAAGCCAGTGAATGCGACTGAACTGAGCCTGCACGCTATTCACTGGGCGTTCGTCTGCTGTCCAGAAATCACACTGGAGGCGATCTGCCAGCGCCATATACTGGCTGTCATAGGCACGCGGACGGTTGAAACGGACAGCGAGTTCATACGCTTCTTTTAGCAGCGCGTCATCTTCATGAAATTCCACCGGATAAACCAGAAGCTGCGCCAGCATGGTGCGTCCTTGCTCCGGGGTCATACGCCCCTGATACACCACTTTACGTACAACTGCGGTGATTTCTGAGCGGAACAGGCGCGGTGCTGCCAGCCGTTCTCCAGCAGTTTTCCATGCGGATAAAATCTGATTCGCCTGTGTGTGGAGCAGTTCATCTGCCAGACCAAAAGCAATCAGGATGTTGGCATCAACGACAACGGTCATTCATCCTCGCCATCACGGATGTCACGCAGCATTCCGACCACATCCACAGGGGGCAGCTTATTGTCCTGAGTGGCGCGAATCTGCTGGCGCAGCGTTTCGACATTGCGGAACCAACCGTCATAATCAAACTCCGCCTGTTCGACTTCAGCAGCAATTTCTTGCTCAATCAACTCCCGTACACGTTGTTTAGCGGCGGGTTGCAGTTGGTGAAACTTCTCTATAATCTCACGTTCGAGTGCGCTCATAGTTGTAAACCTCGTTTTTTAGGTGCATCTATTGTACATCAAGTCAGATTAACACTTACCTGCTATGAAGTCTAAGAGTACTGAGCAGTGCTACAGGCAGCGAATCACAGCAGGCGACGCATGACACACTTTCAGGAACAGTTTCTATCGCCATTCTTGTCGTGAGCCACTCAGCCTCAAACAACTGGTTCCACATCATATACTCCGTTTGTGTAACGGCATTATGATGACGCTGCATCTATTGAAGCCAACATTGAAGGAGCAATCAATCTGTCTGTTAGGGCGTACTAAATCCTATCAGAAACCTACTGGTCTTTAAGCAAAATTTTGTGCCGATTACTCCTGTAAGCGCAGGTTCCAAAGGTTAAGAGGACGATGTTTGCCTGAATCAGTGGTAACGAGCGAAAAATGCTCCGCTTCGTAAAACTTGTTTGCTTCAAGTTCTGTCGGGCATTTCAATAGAATGCTTTTTTGCCCTATGTTGGTTGCTTCCTTCTTCAGCTCACAC
>CALMZT010000247.1 GCA_937870805.1 uncultured Chloroflexota bacterium | reverse complement strand
CAACCCCCAGATCTACCGCCAAGGGTAATCGTCCTGAGACAGGCTTCGCAAGCGAATTAGACAGCGTACTGGTGGAAATGACCTATGACATTAGATGCAAAAGCATAGTCCTATTTCCAAAAAAAAAACAATCCTATAATCATAAATATCGGAATACTAAATAAGTTCTGATTTTAAGGAAAATATCATGTTTAAGTTACTTCGCTCAATAATTGCTTTTTGCACCATGTTGGCTCTCTCATTGCTCTGTTTCGGAGTTACAATAGCCCAAGAATCTGAATCTCAACCAATCACTGTAGATAACGCGAGTTCAGTAGCTCAGATAGCCACGCTTGAAGGTCATGAGGGAGCAGTGAATTCGGTCACGTTCAGTCCCGATGGGACACTTTTGGCTACAGGCGGTGACGATGGAATAGTGCGCGTTTGGAATCTTGAAACTGGGGAGGAGCCGGTTTTGTTTGAGGGAAACACTGGACCTGTAAATGCATTAGCCTTTAGCCCGGACGGAACTTTACTGGCTTCGGGGGGTGATATGCCAAACATCCAGCTTCTCATTTGGAATGTCGAGACGGGTGAGGAGATGGCTCGTTTTGAACACCCCGACGTTGGATTGATCGTAGATTTTATAAACAATGGAAGGCCCGTAAAAATTTTCGATGTCGAATTTAGACCAGACGGCAGTTTGGTATTCGCGGTTGGCGCTCTACAGGCATTCATCATTTGGAACGTGGACAGTAATCAATTCAGTGCGCAAGAAGAATGGGCGATGGGTGCACCAACTGTTCTTAGTATATCCTATAGCGCTGATGGAACTTTTGTGGCTACTGGCAGAAGTGATGGACTATTGCTCACGCCTTTGGACGAGGAGGGCAATATGATAGGGGATGAGCCTATTCAGTTGAATTGCCATGATGATACTGTTTCAACCGTAGCCTTCAGCCCCGACACAGCAATGCTGGCGTCGGGCAGTTTCGATGACACAATCTGCTTATGGAACATAGACGCAGAAAATACCGAAAATGTTGCTGTTTTAGAAGGACACACCAACGTCGTGACAGGCGTAGCCTTCAACTCAGACGGTACATTACTGGTTTCTGGAAGTCTTGACGGTACACTTCGCCTGTGGGATGTGGCTACACAGGAAGAACTAGCAAGTTTATCCGCCGCAGAAGACGTTGAGATATACACTGTAGCGTTTAGTCCCGACGGCACGCTGATCGCCTCTGCGGGTAGCGACGGTATCGTGACGTTGTGGGGAATAGAAGAATAGCCCCAAATTCATAATTTTTAGGAGGCACACGCCCTCGTGTACCTCCACCACTCATCACTCATTACTCATCACTCATCACTGCCCTACCACAATCTCATGCTCGTCGCGCACCGCCCCAAGGAAGCTGCGCTCCAGATCGACAATTGACATGTCGAGCTTGATGAACAGCGGCGACGGCTCACGCAGCGCTTGTCCCGCCTGCAAATTGCTTTTCTGCCAGCGCCCAACGGCTTTGCTGCCATCGTACACCAGCCCCTGATGGCTGCGCGTGCTCTCCTGATACAAGACAATGTTTAGATCACCGAACAACTGTCCCTCGTAGCCCAGATACTCATGCACCTTCTGCGCGCTGAACGGCAGGAACGGCGCAAGTAGAATCTTCAGGTTGTCGATCACGCGCAAAATCGCATAGACACTGCGCGCGGCATCGTTCGGGTTGTCTTTGATCGTCTTCCAGGGTTCGCGCTCGCTCAGGTACGCATTGGCTTCGCGCACGAGATCAAACGAAGTCTTGAGCGCTTCCAGCAGGCTGACCTCTTCCAGCAGATTGCCCACGCTGTCGAACGCCGCTTCCGACTTGGCGATGATGGCTTCTTCCTTTTCGCCTAACGCATCATAAGATGGCACTTTGCCATCGAAGCGCTTGTAAGCGAACGTCAGCATACGGTTCGCCAGATTGCCCCACGCCGCCACAAGTTCATTATTGACGCGCGTGAAAAAACCTTCCCACGAAAAGTCCGAGTCACGGCTTTCGGGCAGCGTCGCCGCCACGTAGTAACGAATGGCGTCAGCTTGATAGCGTTCCAGAATGTCCGGCAGCCAGATCGCCCAGTTGCGGCTCTTGGAAAACTGCTTGCCCTCGATGTTCATGAACTCGTTGGCGGGCACGTCATACGGCAGTTGCAGCGGCGTGTCGTCGCCGTCGTTGTAGATGCCGTTCACGCCCATCAGTTCCGCCTGCCAGATGACGGTGTGGAACGGGATATTGTCCTTGCCGATGAAGTTGTAAATCTGTGCGTCGGGGTTATACCACCACTGCTTCCACGCGTCCGGCTGCCCGATGTTCCGCGCCCATTCCACCGACGCGGTGAAGTAGCCCATGACCGCCTCGAACCACACGTACAGGCGCTTCTCCTCCCAGCCTTCCAGCGGCACGGGGATGCCCCAGTCGATGTCGCGCGTGATCGGGCGACCGCGCAGCCCTTCGTTGATGAAGTTGCGGCTGAACGCCGTCACGTTCGGTCGCCAGTGCGACGCATGGCTTTCGAGGTATTCCAGCAGCGCGGGCGTGAACTGCGCCAGATCGAGGAAGTAATGCTCGGTCTCGCGGGTCACCAAGCGGTCAGTCGGGTTCGCCTTGCTGCGCGGGTTAATCAGCAGCGTTGCGTCGAGCAGGTTGCCGCAGTTATCGCACTGGTCGCCGCGCGCTTCGGGGTAGTGGCATATATAGCACTCCCCTTCGACGTAGCGATCCGGCAGGAACCGCTTCTCGGTCTCGCTGTACAGGAGCTTCTGCGCTTCTTTGTACAGATAGCCCCGGTCGAGCAGCAGCATAAAGAAATCCTGCGCGATTCGATGATGATTTTCGGTGTCGGTGTGCGTGAACAGGTCGTAGCTGATGCCGAGCTTTTGCTGCGTCAGCAAAAAGCGCTCGTGATAATG
>CALMZT010000246.1 GCA_937870805.1 uncultured Chloroflexota bacterium | reverse complement strand
GTCGTGAACCATCCGCTCTCCCAGCTGGTCTCACGGATTTCCCACCTCCTGAGCGCGAACGTCTGATTTTTCTCGATGGCATCACGAAGAGTCTCGGAGGCTCGAATATCCGCAGCGCCCATATAGTTGCAGGTAAGAAGGTAATCGCACATCTAACCAGTCAGGCATCACATGGCGTCATCCCTGCCTACTACTCACAAGCGGTAGCTATCGCTGCTTACGAGATGGGCTTTGCTAAAGCTTCTGCTTCGATTACACAACCCACCAACGCCAGCCGCCAGGTACTGCGTCGTGAACTCACTGCGCAAGGCGCACAGTTTATCATGGGTGACGGCTATTATGCTTTTATCGACTGCACCCCTTACATCGAAAAGGGTGGGCTTACTGACTCAGAAGCCCTCTTAGCCTATCTTGGCGAGAATTATGGTGTTGTCGTCGTGCCAGGTGTTTACTTTTCACAAGCGGGCGCAAACTGGATACGTTTCTCCTACGCGCTACCACCAGAAAAGACTGAAAAAGCCGTCAAACGTCTATTTGACGGACTCAACGCACTCTAGCGTAATGGGACACTCAAGGCTGAGTGTCCCATTAATTTTACCCTGGACGTAAAATGAGGTACTTGTCCAATTCCTGATCCCGTTCCTGCCAATCAGGCATCATTTGGTTCATCAAATCTTTGAACCCTTTGCCATGATTAAATTCCCGAATATGGACAAGTTCATGACATACTACGTACTCAGCAAGATGGGGTGGCACATAAAGTAGCGATTGATTGAGAGTCACGCTGCCCCATTTAGAGCAGGAACCCCACTTACGATACATGGAGCGCATCTGCACACGCTTAGGCTTTACCCCGATGCATACTGACCATTTGCGCACCCACTCTTTCAGTTGGTTAGCGCTCGTTTGCTCCTGCACCGTAGTGAGTAGTTTTCGCCCGCGCAGTCTGTTTAGCCCCATCTCGATGAAACTTTGAACTTGTGGGCTATCTGCCTGAAGCGAACGCGGAATGAGCACTAACACCCCCGCAGTCGTCATACGCATGACAAGATTTTTGCGTTTTTCACGTTTAATGATGATAGGAGAGTCCATTACCTACCACCCCCGAGTCCCAGGTCCACCTTTAAATGGACCGACAAGATCTGACGTAATCCATCCGCCATAGAAATCCCCCTCTTGCGGAATAACCCGTTCATCGTCTACATAACACTCGTCAACACGACTGGCATAAAATGCCAGATGATCTTTAATTACACGGAAATTGGGTGCTGGATTAGCATAACTCCATGCGGCATTCAGCGAAACTTTACCGTTGACTTCAAGCGACCAATAGTTCGCCGCACCCTTGAACTCACAAAAGGTCTGCCCCGCCGCAGGCTTGAGGCAATCGCTGCGAATATCAGTCACTGGAATATAATAGACAGGAGGATGGCTTGTCTCTAACACACGCAAAGCCCTACGTGTTTCTGCTATCACTTGTTCGTTGAAGATTACACGGATTAACTTTGTCGTTGGTTCTACACGCGGCGGACGGGGATAATCCCATAATGACTCTCGGTGACCATCTATCTTTCCCAAGTCTAAATTCCCTGACATTCAGCATAGATCTTCGTATCAAATTGTAGTGAGGGTAACAACCTGAGCACATAACACGTGAGATGTGTTTACATTTTAAGAATAACACCCATACCCTGTTTGGAATGATAAAGAATTTAAGAAAATGAGAAAAAAAGTAAACTTGCGTCTGCTTCATGAGCTTTAAGGTTCATCTAATGTGATTCCTATGTCGCAAGAATACTGTTAGTAACAAACTGAAGAAAACTCATATTATGGATTCTTCGGAGTAAGAAGTATGAAGCTGTGATGTCTAGCGCAACTACCACAAATCCTTCTGAGCACTTAGAGACAATGCTCGATATTGGACACGCAACGTGGCTTGTGCCAGCACGCATAAACGAACCAGAATGGTTGGACTTAGGAGTAGGCTCGACTGAGGACGTAAAAGCAAACTTCGATGACATGTGGCGTATAAATCGCTGGTTGGGTGGGATTCAAGCTCTTACAAAACATCTTTACCCTCGTTTGTTACAGCTTAAAAACCCAATTTCGGTTCTTGATCTTGGCACAGGCGCAACCCAGATTCCCGTGAG
>CALMZT010000245.1 GCA_937870805.1 uncultured Chloroflexota bacterium | reverse complement strand
GATGCTGCCATTGGCAAAGGCGATGATGGTTCCCGGTGCATCTGCCCAAGTGAGATACGGACTTTGGTATCCTTCGGTAGAGACACGGTTCAGGACGGGCAGCGTGACGAGCAGCGCCCAGGGTACAAACAATAGGGCGCTCATCGCCAGCAGCAGCAGCGGACGCCACCACGCCAGGGTTGCGTAGGGGCGAACCTGCGTGTTCTTCCGCTTAAACAACAGCGTGATGTGATACAGCGCGATACCCACTAACGGGAGCACGGCGAAATAGTGCATATACGGCATGATAGCAGCGACGAGCACAAAGGCGGCTTGCAGGAGAATTGAAGGGCGTTCCGTGTGCGTTATGCGCCAGTATGCCCACGTCACGAAAGCGGCTAACAAGGGCAGGACGGCGTAGTTGCGCATTTCACCGATGTAGTGGATGAAGAACGCCGACGATGCCAGCGCCAGCGCCGCGCCAAGTCCTGTGCGATGCCCGCCCACGTCGCGTCCTAAACGATACGTCCATGCAACAGCCAGCACGCCTGCCAGCAGCGACAGCGCGCGGATGGCAAAGGGCGACCAGCCCACCAGTCCCGCCCACATATTAAAGAGGAAGAAGTAGGCAGGGACCGTCCAGGGGTCTTCTCTGATCAGACCTTCAATAATGCTGTAAGGCGTCGCGGGTCCAAAGTATGCGCCATCGCCCGTGCGATACGTCCAATACTCATCGACCCAAATGGCAGTCGCATCGAGTAAACGGGCTGTGAGAATCGCAGTGAGCAGGAGAATCGGAATGACCCACAGCCACAAGAGGCGTTTTTGTGTGACGATTTTCTCGGTGTTCTCGGATTCTCGGTGGTTCAAAATTTAATTCCCTACAACAAAGGTTTCCAGTATGCCGCTGTCGCCTGTTTGCGTCGTTAAGCGTTCGTTGGTCTGCCAATCATAGACAATGACTCTAAGCTCATAGTTCCCAGCAGGTAAATCAGTCAGCGGAATATCAGCAGCACGGCAGGCGAAATCGTCCAATGGCATTCCATAATCGACTTGTGCCAGCGGCGCGCTTTGTGCCGCTTCGCTGACGGGCGTGATGTGCAGCGCGACAGAATATTGATAAGGCGGTAATGTATCGCCGCCCAGCCATGCCAGCAGCACACGCAAACTATCGCCATTAAGTTCTGGCTGGGCGAAGGTGAGGGCTACGCTCGTACCAAACGTGTACAGTGGTCTATCAGCCTCAGTTTGCGGCGCGTGACAGCACTGCGGAACCTGCGCGTACAACTCGGCGCGCAAGCCATTGAGTTCAATCGACGTATTGCATGAAACAAAGTTCGGGTCGATGACCTCACGAAACTGTGTGAGCCATTCGCCCGATGGTTGATCGGTTTCCTGTCCCAGCCACAAACGCATCGCATTCTGAGTGTAACTGCTGGCAACCGATTGAAACTCGCTCACCTGTGTTTCGTCGTTCGTCCACCATTCCACGATGGCAATCGGCACATTCAGCGGGCGCATGTAATACTCGAATGCCCCCGACACCGCCTGCGAGTCTTCGGGCACACTGAAGGCGATGATGTCCCCTTCCTGCACATCGGCGCGCAGTTCGTCTGCCATGACGTTCCAGGGGAGATAAATACGGAAGTAGCGCTGATTTTCTTCGCCAAACAGCACATCGTTGAAGTCGGTGAAACTGTTCCAGACAGCGGTGGCAAGCCATAACGTGAGGATGATGGCAGGCGAAATACGATGGCGCGCGAGTTCCTGAATGCCAATTCCTGCAAGCAGTGCCAGCGGCGGCAGGAGCACGATGAAGTGACGCGCGTGGGCGTTGACCGACATGTAGGCGTTGAGTGCCAGCGCGAGGATGAGCACGGTGAGGGCGATGAACCACGCGAAGATAGTGCTATTAACCCCTATCCCCCCGACCCCCTGTTCCCCGTCGCTTCGCTTATGGAGAAAGGGGGAGTAAAGGCGGGATGTTTGCGCAGAATTGCTTTCTAGTTCTCTTGGTTCTCTTGGCGGCTTGGCGGTTATTAAGGAGATTAGGGCTGCGGCGAAGATGATGAGCAGCAAGGGAATGAAGGCGCTGCTGAAGGCGTAGGCAAGTGTCCAGAGCATCGTGAGCGCTTCGGAGATGGGTTCCTGACGCACAGCGGCGTTGCTGCCTCTGCGTAAGCCGTCGATCAACACGCCGACCCAGGGCAGGAACAGCGCGCCACCTGCCGCCATGAGAATGAGTGGGCGAATGGACAAGGGGCTGAAGCCCCTTGTTCGTAGTGTTCGCATATCCCAAATACGGATGACGAACAGCAGATGATACAGTCCCAATGCTGTGGCGAGCAGTGCCGAAAAGTAATGCGTGTAGAGCATCGCCGCCACGCCGAAAAATAAACCAAACTGCGCGCGCCAGCTACCGCCGCGATAGACCACGCGCCAGTATGCCCACATCGTAAAGGTCACGAGAAAGGCGTAGAGGGTGTAAGCGCGCAGTTCATGCAAGTAGTAGATGAAAAATGCCGAGCCGCCGAGCGCAACGGCTGTGCCCAAACCGACGACGTGTGAGTTACCAACGTCGCGCCCCATACGATACGCCATTGCTGCCGCCAGCACGCCGAACAGCAGCGACAGAGCGCGATCTGCGTAGGCTGTCCAGCCGACCAGCGCACCCCAGCCTTTCAGCAGGGTGTAGTAACCGGGTGCGTTCCAGGGGTCTTCGTTGGCAACGCGCGACCACGTTTCGGCAATCGACACCGGTCCATAGTGCGCGCCACCTGCATGATAGATTGACCACCATTCATCGAGCCAGATCGCATCGTCGTTGAGACGTGCCGCGCCTAACACGGTCATTATCAACAGCAGTACGACGACAGGCAGCCAGCGTAATTTTTCAGAACTGAGCGATGACAACGAAATGTTTCTACCTTATGAGAGGGCAAGGCGTATGTTGCCCTACGATGTTTGCGGTAGAGCATTGTAGCGGAGTGTTGCAAAGCGAATCAATGGCGATGATAGCGTAGGCAGGGCAATCGCATCAAATTTAGTTTGAAGGTTACAAGGGTTCACAACATATTTGTAGGGACAAGCGTACAGGGCT
>CALMZT010000244.1 GCA_937870805.1 uncultured Chloroflexota bacterium | reverse complement strand
CAGAGTCAGTTAAAGGCAGTGATGAGTAATGAGTGATGAGTGATGAGAAATCATGCTACCTCCGATGATGTGTTCTTTTCACGATAGCACAAAAGGTGGCGCATTTGAGTTCCTTTTGACACTTTAATGCGAAGTGTAATGTAAGATTGAGGGGTGTGGAAGGCAATGGAGTGTCCGTCATGACCTCACCCTAAACCCCTTTACAAGGGTAGGTATTTTGTGGAGTGAAACAAAAGCTATCGAGCGTTCGCCTTGACCTCACCCCAAACCCCTCTCCCACCGCGCAAAAGTTGAGTGAGAGTGAACGTGTGTGGCGCGGGAGAGGGGCTTCAAGACGCGCGTTGTGGAGCGTTTGCGCATAAAATTAGGCTTAAAGTCGGTGTGTTTTTGAGAGGTTGTTGAGCTTAGAATTAAAAACCTACCCTTGTAAACCCTAGATCCCTCTCCCATGCGGAAACGTCATGGTAGTTGACCTTGCGCGGCGGGAGAGGGACTTCAAGACTCGTGTCGCTAAGCGTTTGAGCGTAAAAATAGGCTTAAATGTGGTGTGTTTTGGACGGGTTGTTGAGGCAACTATAAAACGCCTATCCTCTCGCATAGGGATGATAATCCCCTACGAATGGCAACCGGAAATAGAGAGGAGTCGCTATGGTAAAACTTGATGAACATTACGTCAATCCGCGTCTGGTGGAGTTGTACGACATTGAGAATCCGCGTGGGGCTGACACTGATTTCTACGTAAGTTTAGCGGCAGAACTCAATGCTCAGCGCATTGTTGATCTGGGCTGCGGAACGGGTTTACTGACGCGCGAACTGGCAACGGCTGATCGCCAAGTCATCGGCGTTGACCCTTCTCCAGCAATGCTGGCGTTCGCACGCAGGCAGCCCGGTGCTGAGCGCGTTCAGTGGGTCGAAGGCGATGCAAGTGCCTCAGGTACACGGGAAGCCGACCTACTGGTGATGACAGGCAACGTGGCGCAGGTGTTTCTGGACGACGCTGATTGGCTGAATACGCTTGCGGCTATTCACGCTGCCCTGCGCCCTGGCGGTTATCTGGCGTTCGAGAGTCGCAACCCGGAAGATCGAGGCTGGGAGCGATGGAACCGTGCGGACAGTTATGGAAAGTTCGATTCACCGAACGGCTTAATGGAGAGTTGGGTAGAAGTCGTGAGTGTGGGTGATAGTCGAGTTCGTTTCGAGGGGCATAACGTCTTTCTCGCGACTGGTGAGGTCGTGGTCGTCAAGAGCGAGTTGCGTTTTCGCAGCCTTGCAGAACTCACCAAGAGCCTGACGGACTCCGGGTTTACTGTTGAGCATGTTTACGGAGACTGGCATAAAGGTCCACTGGTCAGCACCAGCTACCCGATGGTTTTCGTCGCGCGTCGTGATTGAGGGGGATTGGGAAGGCACAGCCGCTTCGCTTACGTGTTGTGCCCCTACCGTCGCTGCGGAGCCAATAGTTACACATTAGAACAACAACGTGCGCGGCGTGTGACGATATGGGAATTGCGCAGCAGGGATAGCCGAAAAAAAGCCTCATTCTTCTAATACCAAGCCCATAACTGATTTCCTCTTATTTTTCTCTGACGAAATTATAGATGAGTTTAACATTGCCTGATTACAATCGCCCGTAACGTTGAGGTTCGCTCCGATGATCCGCTTTTTATAGGGCATCACTGCCTTTCACTGCACCACCTTAGGAGGATCATTTGCAGAGAAAACCTCAATGTAGCTGGGATGATGTGTCCCAGAACTGGACGAGCTACCGTGGCGCTGTCCGCCGTCGCTGGAGCAAGCTCAAGCACGAGGACATGGAGCAAATTCAAGGTAATCGCGGCGTACTCGTCGCCACCATCCAGAAGCGTTACGGAGCAACGGAGGAAGAAGCCAGTCGCCAGATTGACGAGTGGCTGGAAATCCTGGAGTGTTAGAGACTTCGCGTTAAGTCTATCCCATCACTCAGGGGCAATGTATACGAGTTGAGTTGCCCCCAATTCCAGTTCACAGTTATCAGTTGTCAGTTTGGAATACGCGCGTTTCTTATGGAAAAATCAAAACGAACACGAATGATTTACCTCAACAATGGGCTTAAGCCCATTGTTCGCAGTCTAATTGATTTCTCCATTACCTTATCTCCCTTGAAGATGTACCTGATGCTTTCGAGAGATATAGATTGATAATAAGAAGGGTTACTTCGCGGCATCGTGGATGGCGTCGATAATATCATCCAGGCGCACGCTTTTGTGTAGATAGCCTTTTGCCCCTACTTGCAGGGCTTCTTCCTTGCCTGAAAAACCAAGTGAATTCGAGAGGATAACGACGCCGATCTTCGGAAACTCCTTGCAAATGATGCGCGTCGCCTCAAGACCATTCATCTTCGGCATCTTCATGTCCATCAAGACGACATCAGGGCGAAGCTCACGGCACATCTCGATTCCCACGAGACCATTGCCAGCTTCTCCGACCACTTCCATATCATCACAGGTTTCTAATGCACTACGCAGCCCCCTACGCAGCAGTTCATTGTCATCCACGAGCAGCACTTTGATTATTTTTGGAGCCACCATTACCCGTGTTTTCCTACGTTGCGCTGCGAAATCCCTCTAATTGAACTTCCTTTTAAAAGGCACCGAGGGGCAAAGATCACAAGATTGTTATGTCCAACACATGTTTAGAGTTTATATCGAAAATTCCAAAGCTCAAACATTTCTTACCCGTTTCCAACACAAAAGATAGATGCGTTTAACGAAAGTCGGTCTCTAATAGATGCTATCCGATCCCCCATTCCCGCTTCAACACACTCTTCGACAGAGGAGGATCATTTGCAAAGACACACTCGACGTAGATGGGATTATGTTTCTGAGAACTGGAAAAGCCTGCGCGGGGCTGTCCGCCGCCGCTGGAGTAAGCTCAAGCACGAAGACATGGAACTCATTCAGGGCAAACGCGACGTGTTGATTGCTAGTGTCCAGAAGCGCTACGCGATTACGGCTGAAGAAGTTCACCAGCAAATTGAAGAGTGGCTGGAAATCGTCGGGGGTTAGGTCATACGCCCAGTTTGATATTTGCCCAAGTTTAGCAGATCAATAAAGGGAGATAACCATGTTTCGCAAATCTGTTCCTCTGATGGTCATTGCAGTGGTAGTCATCGTTAGCGTCATGATTGGGGCTGCGTTTAACGCTCGTCCCACCAATGCGCAAACCGAAAATATGAATATGAGAGCGTTAATTCAATCGTTCGTGGATCAAGGGCAAGTTTTCACGATCAATACACGGGTGACAAATTTCGAGGTCGATGGGTCAACCGTCCAAATCAGCCAATTAGGTGATGATTTCGTGTGCGTCACTGGTGAATTGAATGTCATGGGTAATCCTATGCAAACGATCTGTAGTACTTTCGAGGCGATGATCCTTATCATCCCCTAACCGTAAGCGAGTAGACCAAACGGAGATAAGTTTACTTTCATCGCAGCCGTTCAGCGTTTCGTTACAGTAAGAGCGCCCCATTGGGGTGCTTTTATTTGCTGGAACACTTTCCCTTATTGACACGAGTTTAGACTTGACTAAAATAAAATGTATATTCGTAAAACAACAATGGAAATTCACCATGTTGTCTCTCGAATGCAGGGGCTTGGCGCGCCAAACCCCTACGCCGAAACAATTCCATCAGAGGGTGAAAAATTTATCCGTCTTTCGTGTCTTCGTCATCATCGTCGTCCAAACCCACAACGTCGTCGTCATCTTCATCGTCCTCTAGTTCGTCATCCTCTAGATCATCATCGTCTAAATCCTCGTCGTCTTCATCGAGTTCACGCTCATCGTTGGCGATCAGACGATCCAGGAACGCCCCCATATCCTCGTAGCCCAGCATATCAGCGAGATAATTGAATTCCGCTTCCATCAGGCGAAACGTGGCGTTCTCATCCAGCACTTCCGGCGGGAAGTAGGCGGTCATCGCCTCCATGAACTGCTTGAGGTCGTTATAGCGCAGTTCGTAGTAATCATTCACACTTTCGGGCATTCCCTTTTCGCTCGCCATATGCTCTACTCACTTTCCTCTGTCTCGTCTTTACCCCGACGGCTGCCGCCCCATGCGACCTTATGATGCGTCACGGTATGCCCATCAGCGATTAATCCACGTAAAATGTATTCACGCACCAGATTTGCAATGGTTGCGCCGCGCTTTTCCGCTTCGGCTTGTAATTCATCGTACATCTCTTGTGTCATATTTAACGCGATTCGTGCTAATTTTTCGTTTTTCAAGATTGCACTCTTGTTGACATTTGTGAAAAGATGGTGTACGATGAAATCATA
Organism: uncultured Chloroflexota bacterium; assembly: GCA_937870805.1. GTDB lineage: Bacteria > Chloroflexota > Anaerolineae > Aggregatilineales > Phototrophicaceae > JACAER01. The sequence continues at coordinate 1,609 of CALMZT010000244.1, read as the reverse complement.
CTTTTGATCAAAAACTCTGTATTTTCGTGTCTACGAATATACCAGAAAAACCGCTGCGGATAAAAAAGGGCTAACCAACGCCATCGTCTTCGATTCGCTAGTGCATCGACCTATTGAATCCGCCGCGCTTACGGGGTGTGGCGGCGGCGGATTTTTGCTGTCGTATAATAGGAATGCCCTGTAGAGTCTAGAGGTAATGACCATGAGTGATCTTATCATCCCCGAACCCTTTGCCTCGCGCATCCGTGAACTGATTGAGCGCGAACACCGTTCGTTTGAAGATATTCTGGAGCGAATGCTCGAAAGCTACCCCAAGCGCAAATCACCACCGCCGCCTGACATTCCCGTCTACGAGCCACGTCCCGCCTGGAGTCTGACGGAGGATGACATCGAAATCCCCGACGACATTGAAGACAAACAAGCCTACCTTGAAGCGGCACGTAAGATACGTCCCAAAATTTATGCTATCGCGCGAGAATATTGGCAGGAAGTCGGTGACAGCGAACGATTGGCGCTGACGGATGAACAGTTGGATAAAGTCTTCTGGCTGATCGACCATGAAGGTATCCCACGCTTCAAATCGGAAAAAGATTCTGTCGTGCTTCCACATGACCCGTTGGAAGATCTCATTGGTTTGATTGATACCGATCAAACTGACTTATCCATGACAGTGCGCGAAACGATGAGGAAAAAATATGGCAGTGTTGATTGATACCAACTTTTCGTTGCGGCTGCATCACCGAAGGATGTCAATCACGCTACTGCGCGCCTCGCCATGCGTAACATTACCGATGTGCGTATCGTTCCCGCGCCTGTGCTGCCAGAGATGTTTTACATGCTCTCTGAGCGCGTGAACTACTCTACTGCTGTTGCAATGTTTAGAACGCTGCACACAGGTACATTCCATATTGAAGTTCTTACCGACGCGGATATGAGACGAATGCAGAACATCATGCTTGAGTACGCAGATAACGAATTTGATTTTGTCGATGTGGCGATTATGGCGCTGGCTGAACGTTTACAAATTGTCGATGTGTACACGTTCGACCAGCGCGACTTTAACGCCTTCCGTCCAAAGCACCGACCCTATCTCAGGCTTCTGCCATAGTGACCTTATCTAACTGGCGTACAGGCGAAAGCATCAACCACAGCGAAGTCAGCATGAAGCCCCAAGAGGCTAACCACAACGCTTCGCGTACCCCGATGACGCCCCCTACCGCGCCCGCCACCAGCGACCCGATAGGAAACACCCCCATCGTGAGAAAACTAACGCTGGCATTAGCGCGCCCCAACAGGTAATCAGGCACAAGCATCTGGTACGAACTCTTCTCGTAAATCGCATAAATCGAGTACGCCGCATCCCCAACAAGCTGCCCGAACGCCAGCGCCAGCAGCGCAACCCACACATTGCCTGACATCATGAACACCAGCGTCACCACGTTGGTCAGGATCATCACGGCAAGCACCTGTCGCAGCTTGCAGCGCCAGCGCGCGGCGAAGAACGCGCCCAACAGCGCGCCGACGCCGCCCAAGCCGACAAGCATACCCAACACCAGCGGCGTAAATCCCAACTCACGAATCACCAGCACCCCATACAGCACACCGTAGA
>CALMZT010000243.1 GCA_937870805.1 uncultured Chloroflexota bacterium | reverse complement strand
GGTTGTGCATTCCCCTATTGCAGCTTCCCTACCCAATCCTATGATTCTGCTCACGTTTTGTATCCCGGTCTATACCAAGCAGAGGATTGGCGCGTTACATTGCCTAACGATGCGCAAATCAGGAATATTGAGGTAGCACGATTGGGGCAAGCTGTTGATTTAGCAAGCACTTATGGCATTCGGTTTTACGCACACGGTACAGATATTATCGTTCGTTATATGTCCTTAATAGCAGACTCACATGGGTATGTTCGTCAAGGGGTATGGTATGAGAGAACAGTCGCGGCTAGCGTTATACCTGCAACATATGAAATCGACTTTGGCATTTTCATCGACTCAGCAGACTCAATTACCGTCCTTGATAGAACATTCAATTATTTCCCACTGATTTTCGGCGTCTTAGCAGTTGTCGCGTGGTTTCTCATCTTCGTCATCCAATTCCAATGGGAACGGCGGCGATGAACCTCCCCTCCCTCAAATCCCTTAGCGTTCTTTGCGCCTTTGCGGTGATTCTTCTCGCCTTCACTGTCCGCATCCATCTGCTCGGTGCGCAATCCCTCTGGCACGACGAGGGCAACAGCTACGTCCAAGCCACACGCTCTTTTTCCGACATCGCCACCAACGCCGCACTCGACATCCACCCACCCGGCTACTACTGGCTGCTTGCCATATGGCGCGCGCTCACAGGCGACAGCGAATTCGCGCTCCGTTCCTTTTCCGCGCTGGTTAGCACACTCACCGTCGCCTTCACTTTCGCGCTCGGCAAAAAACTTTACGGCACCTTCGCAGGTATCGCGGCAGCGCTGTTCGTCGCACTCAACACCTTCAGCATCTACTACGCTCAGGAAGCGCGCATGTACGCCCTGCTCGGCTTATGGGCAGCGGCGGGCATGTGGGCATTCGTCAATTTCTTTTCGACTCGTCAGGACACCACTGTTCAGCAGCAAACGTTTTCGCTTTCCTCCCTCTCTCTGCTGGCGGGGAGAGGGTTGGGGAGAGGGGTTAACGGCTGGGGCATCGCCTTAGCCCTCATCAACGCCGCTGGCTTATGGACGAACTACGCCTATCCCTTCGTGATGCTTGCACAAGGCGTGATGGCGCTGGCATGGTTTATCGTAGAGTACCGTTCATCTCCGAACTCCCCCTCTCCATTACTGTGGAGAGGGGGTTGGGGGGTGAGGTTCTTCAGCTACATCGCCCTCAATCTCCTCACTATTCTTCTATTCCTCCCCTGGTTGCCCACCGCCTTTGATCGTCTCCTGACATGGCCCAACACAGGCGAAATCATCTCCTCCGAACAAGCGCTGACGACGATTTTCGGCTGGCTCAGCTTCGGCGTCACCTATCAAGCCAGCGGCGCGACGTTTGGCATTGTTGCATTCCTGTTGCTCTTTGGACTGCTGCTCGCGAATATACCCATCACACCCGCCTCGTCCATACACAACAGCGAATCAGTTTCTACTCCCCCTCTCCGCTGGCGGGGAGGGGGTCGGGGGGAGGGGTTAACCTCTTGGTGGGCAATGCTCCTGCCTGTCGTGTGGGTCATCATCCCTGTAGGCATCTTCATGGCGCGCGGCTTGTTCCGCGAGGCGAATCTCAAGCTGCTGCTGCCCGCGCAAATCGGCTTGGCGCTGTGGCTGGCGCGCGGCGTCTGGGTGTTGTGGGAAGGCAAAATCACACGGGTGAAGGCAAAGCGCGCCTTACCCTTACAAACACGCATGTCGATTTTGCGCCTCGCAGGAGTCTTATCGCTGCTGTGGCTGGCGCTCGCGCTGGTTGCTGGGCTAAACCCACTGTACACCAGCGCAGCATTCCAGCGTGACGATTACCGCGCAATTGTTGCGCAGATCAGCGCCGACGCACGTGCAGGCGATGCCATTATCCTTGATGCGCCGAACCAGCAGGAAGTGTTCGATTACTACTACAAGGGCGATGCGCCAGTCTACCCGCTGCCGGAGGGGCTAGGGGGCAATAACGACGCGACGTTGGCGGCGGTGACGGCGATTATCGAGCGTCACGAGCGCGTGTTTGCTGTATTTTGGGGCGAAGCTGAGCGTGATCCACAGCGCATCGTTGAGGCGACCTTGAGCGCTCAATCGTTCAAAGCAGGGGATGATTGGTACGGCGATGTGCGCCTGGTACGCTACATTATGCCCGCCGACGAGTATCCTATCACTGGCGAAGCAGATATTCAATTTGGCGATCACATCACGCTGCAACGTTACGCCCTGAACGCCGGGTCATTTCAAGCAGGGGACGTGGTTCAGGTGCAGCTTCAATGGACAACCGACGCGCCTTTAGACACGCGCTATGTGGTGACGGTGCAGCTGCTCGACCCTGATGGCACGCTAGCGACGCAGCATGATGGCGAACCAGGCGGCGGCTTAGCGCCCACGACAACATGGACAGCAGGCGATACCATTAGCGACAATCATGCGCTGGTGCTTCCTGATAATTTAACACAGGTTAATTACACGCTCATCATTGGGCTATATGATCAGAATAATCCATCTGTACGTTTGCCTGTGGGCGCTGCGGATTCAGCGACGCTGCGTACCATCACGATCAATCGATGACACCTATAGGGAATAGGGCGTAAGTGCGATCAAGGGGATTATACTCTTTGATAAATGAATAGGGATATCAACCATGACCCGAAAAGCCGTTTCTGTTCGCTTATGCAGTTTTACTTTTAGATACGGAGTAAAAGACGAGTGTCTGTAGGGGCGCACCTGCGTGTGCGCCCGATGCTGGGCAGACACATTGGTCTGCCTCTACAATGCCCTATACGCCGTATTTAATCGTTAAACTGCATCAGTGGACGTGGCACTGGCAAACTTGTTTGCACGCAGACGGAGACTTCACTCGCGCGCGATATCCGCATTAAATTGTTAAACTGTACAATCCTCTTGCTCAAAATCGCATCTATTCGTAGGAACAACCAACGGCGTACAACCCTTGCATTTGCTGACTGCTGAAAGCGGATCGCTGACAGCTATTTTGAAGGAGCACAACCAATGACTATTCTCGTGACAGGCGCAAACGGCTACGTCGGCAATAATGCCGTGCGCCGCCTGATCGAACTCGGAAAACCTGTGCGCGCGATGGTGCGCAATATGGAAAAAACGCGCAAGCGGCTCAGCGATCTGGGCAATAAGGTCGAAATCGTGACTGGCGATGTCAGTGACCGCGAAGGTCTTAAGAATGTGATGAATGGCGTGACAACGGTCATCCATACCGTCGCGATTGCGCTTGAACAGGGTGGACAAACTTACGAAGAGGTCAACTTTCAGGGCACAATCAACATCGTCGATGCCGCAGAAGCCAGCGGCGTGCGGCGCTTCATCCACATGAGCCAGAATGGATCAAACAGCCAGTCGCCGTACCGTTTCCTCAAAAGCAAAGGTCGCGCACAGGAATACGTCGCCGCGTCAAAATTGGCATGGACAGCCATGCGTCCGTCTGCCATTTTTGGTCCACAGGACGAGTTCTTTAATTCACTGGCACGGCTGATGCAGGTCACACCGCTGCTGTTCCCCATGATCGGCGGCGGCAAAGCACAGTTTCAGCCTGTCTCGGTGTACGATGTCGTGGAAGCCATCGTGCGTTCGCTGGACGATGATGGCACGTTCCACAAGGAACTCGGACTCGGCGGACCCGAAGTGCTGACATTGGAAGAAATCGAGAAGCGTATTTCGGAAGTCGTTGCTGGACCGCGTGTCTTTTTTCCCGCGCCAACGTGGCTGCTGCGCGTGCCCGTGTTTATCATGGAGAAGACACTGCCCGGTACGCCCGTCAGCAGCAGCTTACTCGACTTGTTAGCCGTGCCCAACACCGTTCCCGATAACGCGCTGGTGAACTACTTCAAAATCGAGCCGTGCGCCTTCGCTGGCGAAAACATCCAATACCTGAAAAACAACGACGTGAGCACGACACTACGCAAATTCTTTACCAATACGACGGTCAATTAGTTCACACGCTGTAGGGGCACAAGATCTTGCGCCCCTACAATCTCGCCGAACATCCTGTCACAAATCTTCGTAGATGTGCATACCAATTTGGCAGGTGCAGATTTGACCAGCCTCTGCATTCTGATACCCTTAAATGATGTTACAAGTCATTAACAAAGGTGTGCTTAGCACCGTTCTGGTATACACGGATTTTCGTTTGTTTTCAGGTTATAAAATTTTTATAAACTCAAACCGAATTTTTACGAGAAATTACGGTTTGGCGCGTGCAAAACAAAAATTTAACGCTACACTTGGAATAGTTATTACTATCAATAGCTTAAAGCGTTATTGTCATGATCGGTAAGCGCTATCTCTTACAGGAGCAGCTAGGCGTCGGCGGAATGGGTACCGTTCACCGCGCTTTAGACCGCCTTACCGGAGAAACCATCGCCCTCAAACAAGTCGTTGCCGCCGCAGATCGTCTCCAGTTCGGGCAAAGCGGCTTGAGTTTGTCCTCACCCGCAACAACCAGAAACATGGCGCTGGCACATGCACAAGAATTCAAACTGTTGGCATCGCTGCGACACCCTAACATCATCAGCGTCCTCGATTATGGCTTCGACCAGCAAAAACCCTTCTTCACGATGGAACTGCTGCACAACCCCTGCACCATCACCGAAGCGGGCGCGAACCAATCCTTAGATCTGCAAGTCAATCTGCTGATGCAGTTATTACAAGCGCTGGCGTATCTGCATCGGCGCGGCATCATCCACCGTGATCTGAAGCCAACCAATGTACTGGTTGTCAGTGGCGAACACGGCTGCGTCGTCAAAGCCTTAGACTTCGGCTTGTCGATGATTCCTTCAGGCGACGAAGAAACGGATAGCTCGACAGCGGGCACGCTGGGCTACATGGCTCCCGAAGTGCTGACAGGTGGTTTCATCAGCCCGCGCGCTGATCTCTATGCCTTTGGCGTCATTGCCTATGAGGTGTTCACCGGACGCCATCCTTTTGATCGCGGCGACATTGTGCAGCTTATTCACAACATTTTTGAAAGCGAACCCGATTTATCAGACATCCCCGAACGGCTGGCAGTTGTCTTGCAGCGCCTGTTGGCAAAATCTCCTGAGTCGCGCTACGACAGCGCCTCAGATGTGATCGAAGCCCTCAGCCAAGCGACGGGGCAGGAAGTCCCACCGGAAACCGCCGCCATCCGCGAGAGTTATCTGCAAGCGGCGGAACTCGTCGGGCGCGACCACGAACTCATCCAACTGACAAACGCGATGGACAACGCCGTCGTGGGACTTGGCAGCGCATGGCTCGTCGGTGGCGAAAGCGGCGTCGGCAAATCACGCCTGCTGGAAGAACTGCGCACGTTAGCGCTCGTCAAAGGCGCGCTGGTACTGCGCGGGCAGTGCGTCAGCGAAGGCGGCGCGTTTTATGCCCCCTGGCGTCCCGCGCTGCGCTGGCTGTCGTTGTTCACGCCATTGGACTACCAGGAAGCGCGCGTGCTCAAAACCCTCGTCCCCGACATCAGCGATTTTGTCGGGCATGAAGTGGACGACGCGCCGGAACTTTCGCCGCTGCAAGCACAGGAACGCCTGCTCTCTGCGATGCTGGCACTGTTTAAACGTCAGAAGCAGCCGATTATTCTCATCCTCGAAGACTTGCAGTGGGCGAACGACGAAAGCCTTGAAGCCCTCTCACGCCTGACAAAATTGGTCGATCACCTGCCGCTGCTGATCGTCGGCAGTTTCCGCGACGACGAAAGCCCGCATCTGCCGCAAAATCTGCCGTATATGCATCTGCTGAAGCTGCGCCGCCTCTCGCAGCAGGGCATCGCCCGCTTAAGTGAAGCCATGATCGGCGAAGCAGGACGCCAGCAGCACCTTGTCGAAATGCTGCACCGTGAAACCGAAGGCAACGTGTTTTTCATCGTAGAAGTCGTGCGCGCGCTGGCAGAAGAAGCCGGG
>CALMZT010000242.1 GCA_937870805.1 uncultured Chloroflexota bacterium | reverse complement strand
GCTAGACTGGCAGCGCAGTGCAGATGGACTAACCATTCAACTGCCCGAACAACCACCGTGCCAACATGCGTTTGTATTCAAAATTGTTGGATAGGTTATTTTAGGAACGCTATTTCTACCGGATAACGCAAATGTAAAGCAGAAAAGATTCGCTGACATGAAATCCATCGTACTCGTGGAACCGGGCAAATTTCGCCTTGAAAATGTTGCCGAACCTGCGGCTCCTGCCAGAGATGAGGTACAGGTTCGGGTGCTGCAGGTTGGTAGATGTGGGACTGATCTCCATGCTTTTGAGGGAAAGCAGCCCTTTTTTTACCTATCCGCGCATTTTGGGGCATGAACTCGCTGTTGAAGTCATCGAATTGGGACCGACGGACGAGGATCATGACCTGAAGATTGGGGATCGCTGCTGTGTGCAACCTTACTTGAATTGCGGACAATGCGGTGCTTGTCTGCGCGGACGTGATAACTGTTGCATAAAGATGCAGGTTTTTGGTGTTCCTTGTGATGGTGGAATGCGCGAAATTGTTAACGTTGCGCTCAAAAAGCTCATTACAGCAAAACATACAAACGATGAGCTGGCTCTTGTAGAAATGTTGAGCATAGGGGCCCATGCAGTTCGCCGCGCAGAAGTTGTTTCCAGCGATACAGTCCTCGTCATTGGTGTCGGTCCGATTGGGCTGGGGGTTGCCTTGTCTGCACTGGAAACTGGTGCGCGTGTAATAGCCGCTGACATCAGTCAATGGCGACTCGACTTTGCAAATAAATCCCTCGGCATCGAGCACTGCATAAACGCAAAGGAAAATATCCAGGAGCAGTTATACACAATCACTGCTGATGATCTGCCAATAGTAGTTTTTGGGTAGTCTCGCTTGACAGAGTTGGTAGAATAATACTCAAAAACCACAGGTGAGACCAATGGTTGAATTAGCAGCAGTGGGTGACTTTTGTCCGAACCCGGCATGTGAGCATTATGGGGATATTGAAGCCGAGACCATCATTCGCTACGGTAAGACAAAAGATGGGCGTCAACGCTATTAGTGTAAGTCATGCCAAAAGACCTTCAATGAGCGCACAGGGACGCTGTTCTACAAGCGCAAGACGGATGAAAAGGATATTTTAGAGTGCTTGGCATGGCTGGCGGAAGGGACACGGATCAGTCGTATTAGCCGTGCCAAAGGCATCAAGGAAGATACCATCCTGTCGTTCTTACGGGAAGCGGCCCAGCACAGCGAACAGGTTGAAGCGATACTGCTCAACGACTATCGCATCGGGCGAGGCGAGATTGATGGGTTGTGGACCTATGTTGGACGCAAGCAGGAAAAAAAGAGCGAGTAGAAGCGGATGCGGCAGGTCAATACTGGCGCTGTACCTTGATTGAACCTGAAACCCGCCTGCGGGTGGGACGCGGCATCGGACAAACCGAGACCGCAGCCGCTATCGAATTGTGGCAGCAGGTGAAAAGGCGGCGGGCACACTGTCATCGTCCGCCGCCGCTGCTCTCGGATGGTTGGGGCGGACACCGCGAAGCACTGGTGCAGGTCTATGGGCAATTACCCGTCTACACAGGACGTGGACGCCCGCCGACACGCAAGCAACCGGGTTCCGATTGGCATTACACACAGATGGTGAAGCAGCGCGATGAAAATGGGAAGTTGATCGGTGTCGAGGTGCGGGTGATTTATGGGGATGAGACGACTTTGCAACGCACCGGCGGGCGCACGGTGCATGTGGAGCGTACCCATCTGACCTCACGCCACATGAATGGACGCTTGGTTCGCAAAACGCTCGGTTTTTCCAAACAGGTATCCATGCTCCGGGCAGCCTGTGTCTGGGAAGACGCGGTTTACAACCTCGCCCGTCGCCTGAAAACACTCCGCATCGAAGTCAATCCGAGTGACGACCAACGCTGGTTTCACCGTTCGCCCGCCATGGCCGCTGGTCTGACTGACCACATCTGGTCAATTCGAGAGCTGCTTACTTGGGTGCCAATACCCACCAACAGATTCTAGGGAGACTACCTATCCGTCGGTGATGCGTTAAACCAGAACGATTGCAGCGGCGCGTTATCGTCCACTCTGCCGCTAAACGTTTGATCGGGGGCTAACGGCGTCGGTGGTGGCAGCGGAGTGCCACCTTGTACGTTCATGATGAACTGTCCGCCGCTGCCATTCGCGCCCGCCACTTCAATGATGTAGGGGCCAGCGCTCGTCAGCAAAACATCCGTCTCGACGGTGTTGGCATTGGTTAAATTGTTGATGGTTTGAACGACGGCCCCGTTCGGGCCAATC
>CALMZT010000241.1 GCA_937870805.1 uncultured Chloroflexota bacterium | reverse complement strand
GACAACCCGTTTTACTCCCTCTCTCCGCTGGCGGGGAGAGGGGTTGTATGGCACAGCAAACTTTTCAAATGACCTCTTAGAAATGTCGCCTCAAACTCTTGCGCAAAGGTTCTCTGGGGGGTATGACGTTGTGCGTCCTCAATCTCTCTAATATCCAAATATGGATTTTCCACCGTCGGTAGCCGCCACGACTTCCAGTCAGTCTGTATTTCATCTTGTCCAAACCCATAGAGTGTATAGAACCAGTTTAAGCCGCGTGGCGTGCTGGCGAACAGCGCCCCACCCTTGTAATCAACCAGCAAAGGTCGAATAACGGCGTTCCACATATTTTCATTTGCAATTAACGCCGCTTCATCTATCACAGCATAATGATATTTACGCCCGCGCGCCAGGTCTCCACCGTCTGAGCCGCTCCAGATTTCCAATTCGCCACCTGTTAGCAAGGTTAGATAGAAATCTTTCTCACTGAAGTAAGTCATGACACTGTGTAAGGTCGCTTTGATCTCCCGCCACACCTCCGAAGCCATCCTGTAAGACGGTGCGAAATAGGCAACCTTCTGACCAGACAAAAGTTTTTTCATAAGAAGATGCACCGCAATCCGGGTTTTGCCGAAGCGCCGTCCACAAGCCAAAACCTTAAAGCGCGCAGGATGATCGACAATTTCCTGCTGTCGCGGAAACAATTTCGGCAGAATAATGCTAACTTCCATTGCTGCTTCCTTCCGCATATCGCACACTAATGACAACATCCCCCGCCTCTGCTCCTATCATCGGCGCACGCCCATCGACGTGTTCATAAATCCATTTTGCTGCCACAAACCAATCGTTTGCACTATCAACTTGCAGCTTGCGGTTTCCAAGCGTCACCTCACCTGTGATTGCGTATTGCCACATGAGATGTGATAGCGCATCCTTACCTTTAAGCGTCTGACCATTGACGGTGAACTCTTGGTCTCCCGCCTCTAGTAATAGCTCTGTAAGTGCTCTAGATTTTGGTGGACGACCTTTTGGATTGTTTGTGACACCCATATTAATATTCTTTCTGTTTTACAGAAATAGGACTGTCTATTAACAGTTTACCCCCCCCACCTATTAATTTGTCAAGGTGCTGAGCTTGCTTGGTGAATAACTCTCGCCTTTTTCTTGGATTGCATTTAGAACAAAAGTGTATAATGGTATTTGGCTGTCTAGCAGGTAGTGAGTGTTAAATGGCTGCCGCCATGTCCGTTGGTTGCCGTTTACAACTCCTGTTCCCGAACTCGCTGTTGCCATGAAATATGCGTATTGCCAACGTGGCGGCAGCAGCACGCTCACTACCTGCCAACTTTTTTTTCGATGATGGCGGCGGCAGCAGGTAAAAACGATGCATATCAAAGCGGTTCCCGATACTCTCACCAAACTGACGCAGATGGGTGATGTCACACTGTACGAACCCGCAGGCGACCAACCCCAGAGCGAAAAACCCAATGGGCGTTACCAGGCGCGCAGCCTTGCCGACTGTATCAGCAACGTCAGCACGCCCACAGGCAAGAAACCTATCCTAAAAACCATGCTGACTACCGCTTGCGAACGTGACTGCTTCTACTGCCCGTTTCGCGCTGGACGTGGCAAGACGAAGCGCGTGACCATTTCGCCTGCGCAGCTTGCTGACGCCTTTGACAAGATGCAACGGGCGCGGCAGGTTGATGGCTTGTTTCTCTCATCAGGCATTATCAAGGGCAGCATCACGACGCAGGACAAGATCATCGACACAGTAGAGATCATTCGCAAGCAGTATCAGTATCGCGGCTACGTTCACTTGAAGATCATGCCCGGCGCGCAGTACGATCAACTGTACCGCGCGATGCAGCTTGCAGATCGCGTGTCGGTCAATCTGGAAGCGCCTACGCAGGAACGCCTGACTGCCCTTGCACCGAAGAAGGACTTCGCTGTCGAATTGGTAAAAATGCTGCAATTGGCGAAACAGATCAAGCAGGAACATCCGCATGAAAAGCTGGCGAATACAGTGACTCAGTTTGTCGTCGGCGCGGTAGGCGATACCGATCTAGAACTGCTCTCGGTGAGCGAACGGTTGTATCGGCAGATGGGTGTCGTGCGTGCGTATTATTCGGCATTTAGTCCCGTGACACACACGCCGCTTGAGAATGTCACGCCTACTGCCCCGATACGGGAACACCGCCTGTATCAGGCGAGTTTCCTGCTGCGCGATTATCAATGGGAGCTTGAAGACTTGCCATTTGTGGATAATGGCAATCTGCGCACTGATGTGGACCCCAAGCGCGCGTGGGCAGAGCTTCACTTACGCCAGCAGCCCATTGAGATCATGACCGCTAATCGCGAACAACTGATGCGTGTGCCAAACATCGGACCTGTCGGCGCAGACGCCATCATCGCCGCGCGACGTAAAGGGCGCATCACGGACATCTCCCAACTGCGCAAACTCGGCATCCACGCGCCAGAGCAAGCTACGCCTTACATCCTGCTCGATGGGCACAAACCACCTGCGCAGTTGAGGCTGTTTTAGGCATTTTACATCTCAACACTTCTCTGGTTAAAATCTCGCTTTGGACGGACGTCCATCCAGTGTCACCAAAGTGAGGGTTTTATGAGCGTTGAGGAAAAGCAGTGTTCTAACTGTAAGTTGGTTTTCCCGGCAACCACGCAATATTTCCATCGAGATAAAACTCGTCGTGATGGATTAAGAATTTATTGCATAACCTGTCGTCGTGAGATGAGACTATATCCTAACGGAAGACAAAAGCAGTGCGCTGACTGTAAATTAGTTTTTCCAGCGACGACAGAATATTTTAATAAGCGGTCAAGGGCACGCGATGGGTTATGCTACTATTGTAGAACTTGTTCCAAGACAGAGATAAAAAAATGGAGAGAAGAAAATCCTGAAAAAGCACGAGATGGTAAAAAACGCTATCGTGCTGAAAATCCCGAAAAAGTCAGCGCAGCAAACCGTCGATATCGACTGAAACACATTGATGAACTACGAGAGAAAGATCGACTATACGCGCAACAAAATCCTGAAAAAGTGCGCGGAAATTCTCTACGCAGAAGAGCTAAGCTAAAAGGGGCGGAAGGACATCATTCAGAGGCGGATTTACAATCATTATATCAATTACAAGAAGGACTGTGTTGTTGGTGTGGAAAGCCGATTGAAAATAGATTAATAGTTCGCGACAAACCCAGAGAGGAAGGTTTTACAATTGATCATATTCTGCCAATTCAACTTGGCGGATCGGATTATGCTAAAAATATCGTG
>CALMZT010000240.1 GCA_937870805.1 uncultured Chloroflexota bacterium | reverse complement strand
GTATCGTCCAGCTTATCTTTGCTGCCATCGGTCAACAACCCGCTGACGATGCGCTCGGCAACACCGCGACCCAATACAAGCTGCCCCTGTGTGACCTTCAAAATCCCGTCAATAAACTCGCTCTCGTCAGCGGACTTCAGCAGATAACCATGCGCCCCAGCACGTAAAGCGCGCACGATGTAGGCGTCTTCGTCACGCCCGGTGAGCACCAGCACCTTGACGCTGGGCGCTTTGGCGCGTACCACAGGCAGCACTTCGAGTCCCGTTTTGATGGGCATATTCAGGTCAAGCACCAGCACATCAGGCAAAATCGACAGCGTTTGCTGTATTGCTGCGTCGCCATCGCCTGCCTCAGAAACCACCACAAAATCCTCGTGGGTTTCTAAAAAACTTGCCAGGGTCTTGCGCAGGATAGTGTGATCGTCGGCAAGAATCACGCGCAGCGCAGGTTTGCCCGCTCCACGCATAGGCGTTGGACGTTCTGCGGGCTGTGTCACTTCAGGGGTGTGTGCCGTCTTATCATCGACCCTTTCTGGCTCCTGCTTGAGCACAGTGTCGAGCGCGGCGGCTAACGCTTTGCAGCTTTGGAAGCGGCGCACAGGATTCTTTTCCAGCGCTTTAAGAATGACCGCCTCTAAAGTGGCTGGCAGTTCAGGAATAATCAGGCGCGGCGGCGGCGGAACCTGCTTCACCTGCTGCAACAGCAGCGCGCCGATATCGTCGGCATTGAAGGGCAGTTGTCCTGTCGCCAGTTCGTACAGCACGATGCCTAGCGAATAAATATCGGTGCGATGATCGAGGGGTAAACCCTGCGCTTGTTCAGGGGAAAGATAGGCGGGGGTGCCGATGACCATGCCGTGTGCAGTCACACGCTTGGCTTCTCTGGGCAGCGCCAGCCCCAGGTCCATGATCTTGACGCGCCCCTCAGAGGTGACTTTGATGTTGGCGGGCTTGATGTCGCGGTGAATAATCTGGCGATCATGGGCGTATTGCAGCGCAAGGGCAATCTGTGTTCCGAGATCGATAATGTTCTCAAGGGATGCGCGCAGATAATAAGACAGCGGCACGCCATCGACGTATTCGACGACCAGATACGGCTGCTCCTCGTCTTCGTCAATGTCGAAAATCGACATGATATTTGGATGGTTTAACTGCGCGGCGGCTGTCGCTTCCTGAAAGAAGCGCTTACGGGTCGTCTCGCGCACATGAGGCAGCAGAATCTTCAGCGCAACCTCACGTCCGAGACGAGTGTCGAGTGCCTTGTAAACGGTTGCTGTTGAACCGTCGCCTAAATGTTCTTGAACTTCGTAGCGGTTATGTAACTTACGCCCAATCATCAGTTTTTTTTGAAAGTTAGACCATTACGGACAAGCATACCACATCAGATTAAAGCGTGCACCAGATGTTTGTCGTGAAAATAAAAACGCCAGCAGTCATGCTGCTGGCGTCCTACCCTCTGCGCTGTGCTAGGAAACGCCCGCCGGGACATTTTGAGTGCTGACGCGCACGATATATCCTTGACGCTCAATACGCAAACCGGGCATCCGTGCGGCGATGCTCTGATCTGAGCCTTGAAGTGTAGTGGTGCGCCGCGAATTTTCCAGCGCCTCTTGGCTATCCCAGAATACAATTAATTGCGCGCTGTCCAGGTCATCAACCTGTTCCAGTAGATGAGCAGCAACAAAGCCGGGACGAGAGCTTATAGTAGGAAGATAATCGTTTTCCATCAACGACCGCAGTTCACTGATTTTGCCTTGTGCAACACGGATCACGGTTACATGCGCGTACATAAATCTACTCTCCTGAAAAGTACCACTTTAATTCAGGTCGTTATGCTCATCCTATCACAGATTCCGCGCACGTTAACAACAACTTTTTAAATTCGTTGTGAAATGGTTAAGTAATCGTTTACATCATGCAATATTACCGATTCTTCCACTGCTCGACGGCGGCAAGGGCGTCAGGCGTGCCAATGCGCACTAGGGCATCGGCGGCAGCTTCCTGCGCTTCTGTATTTTTATGCTGGAGTGTTTCGATCAGCGACGGCACAGCAGCCGCGCCCATCTGCACCAGCGCATCTGCCGCTTTTTTACGCGGTATTGTGAACCTTCCTCTTAGGTCGGCAACCAGCGCATGTAAAGGTGTGGTCATAAGCTTAAACTCCTAATCCACTGCGGGTTGTGGGATTGCCAGATTTTTGCGTGTTTCCGCGATCTCACGAATATAGGTCATCACATGTTTGACAGGTGCTTGCTCCTCTGGCGTGAGTACCGCAGAGAGACGTCCTAGCGTATCAATCAAACTGTCGAGCGTATAGGGCGAGTCCAGAGGTGCGGTGCCTATCGCAGTATCCAGAATATCATCCACCTTTTTGCCCAATGCCAGGCGCGCGATGATGAGATCGGCATACGCCCAATAGTTATCGACTTCGGCTTGCACTTCGCCCGCCGCCAGTCGTTCCACGCGCTTATAGGTGCGCAGCATGGCTTCGCGGTCATTCTTCTGCATATAAAGCAGCGCCAGATTGCTGAAGGGATACGATGAGTGCGGCGTCACGTCGGCGGCTTGGCTGTAAGCGGCGATGGCTTGGTCAGTCTGTCCCCGTCGGCGATAAAGTCCACCCAGCGACCCCCACCACGATTCGCCATCATCATCGATCAGTTTCGGTGAAAGCTTCAGCGCTTGCAGCAGCTTTTGTTCCGCCAGATTGAGCATGGTGTCACGGTCAATACCGTTCGCCATCTTTTCGCCGATGCGTCGATAGACATAACCCAACGCCGCCAAAGCAGGCGCAAAATCCGACACGATTTCCAGTGAGCGCGTCAAACGCTGCACCGCTTCTTCCAGATCGCCGCTTTGCGTGTGGACATAGCCCATGCGATAATGCGTGACAGGATTATCATTGTCCAGTTCCAGCGCACGCCGATAAGTGTCTAGAGCGCCCTTGTAATCCTGTGCGCGATATTGGCGTTCACCCAATGGCAGCAGCGCCAGTGCCAGCGTTGCCCGTGCCGAATCTTCTCGCTGTTCAGCCCCCGTATGGCGCAGCTCCTGCCGCAGTTGTTCGCCGCTGGCTTCAAGTTCGTCACGCAGTTTCAACAGTTCTGCCTGCCGTGCGCTGATCTCTTTTTCAAAGCGTTCACGAGCTTGCTCCAATTCAGTCTGCGCAGAGTTCAACCGATTTAGCCCAATAAGCCCCGCCACAACCGCAAGCAGGGGGATAACAATGGCAGTCACCGCGGTGACGTTCTGAAACAGTCCTAACAGTCCGTTAGCCTGTTCAATATAGCCATTAGCATATAAAGTGGCTTGCTCTGCCGCATTCGCAGACTCATCGGCACGTTGAGCAGCAAGCTCCGCACGCTCGACAAGCCTTTGTATAGAATCTAAATTGGGATCGGGTGTTGGTTCCGGTGTCGCCTCCTGTGCCCAAACGAAGTTCGCTGCCAGCATCAGCGCAGCGATCATTGCAACGACCCAAACTATACGGCGCATAAGCACCCCCCGGTTGATTGTTTAAGAGTCACTATTTTTTGACAGGCTGTAGACCGAAATGCTGTACTAGTTTGGCGTACAGCCCTTGTGGACCTTCATTGGTTGAAACCAGCGTAATGTCGCCGCGCAAAATGGCTTTGATCACTTTTTCGCTGGTTTGTCCACTTTTGTGTGCGCTCGCCAGTTCATCGGCAAAACGCCCGCTGCCTTCTAAGACTAAAATCGGCAGATTACGTTCTTTGCTTGTAGCCAGATAGACATCCTGACGGGTGATTTTGCCGCCATTGATGACGATGCCTAGCGCTTTCTTTTCGCCACCGCCGCTGATGGCGTGCGTGAGGTTGACGATAGTTGCCGATTCATCACCCCATTCTTTGCCATCGACCAGCACAAAATGTGAGTGTCCATTTTCTAAGGAGGCTTCTTTATTGGGGTTATGGTGTCCGGGGTAATCCACTTTGCCCATTGGCGCAATCCCAATTAAGGGAAAGGTATAACCCTTTTCGCGCCGTGCATCGCCCATCATCTTCATCACACCTGACTCGGTGCCGCCATCAATCACCACCATCTGATGTTCTTGAGCGAAGCGCACGATGCCATTGGCGACGATTTGTTTGGTCATTTGCACATCTCGTTCTGACATGCCGCTGGCACCGCCGCTGATAAAGATTGCCGGACGTGGCTCTTTAAAGCCCAGTGCTTCCTTTAAGAGGTCTGGGTCACTCTTCATCGGAACGATGATTCCAGGTGCCTTTTGCGCATCAAACTTCACCCAAAAACGCCGCGCACCTGGAACAGTGTTCACAGTCTCGTCCTCCGGTTGCGATTTGCTCATAAAATAAGCAGCAATCGCGATCAGCAGTACACCAATGAAAGCAATAATGAATGGCAATGAGTCCTGCATAGTGTTTTCCCCCGGTCATCCTTACATTCGAGTTTAGCCTATCTCGCGTTGACGACCCTCAACTTTTCGTTAGCAGACAGATAGAATATCTTTTCTGATGTTGTATGAGATTAAAAGATGTCTGCTCCCTTTGCCCCTGAACTGCTTGCTTGGTATGACCAGAATGCTGCCGAGCTTCCCTGGCGGCGCAGTCATGATGCCTATGGCGTGTGGCTGTCAGAAATCATGCTGCAACAAACTCAAGTTGAGACTGTTAAGGGTTATTATACGCGCTTTTTGTCTGCGTACCCGACTGTCGCCGACCTCGCTGCTGCCCCACTCAACGATGTGCTGAAGTTGTGGGAAGGGCTGGGTTATTACAGCCGCGCCCGCAACCTGCACCGCGCCGCACAAACCGTCGTGCATGATTGGCAAGGGTATTTTCCATCTTCTGTAGAAGACTTGCAAAAATTGCCGGGCATTGGACGCTACACCGCCGGAGCGATTGCCAGCATCGCCTTCGCCCAGGCCGCGCCCGTGCTGGACGGTAACGTAATTCGGGTATTCGCCCGCCTCACCGATCTCGCTGACGACGTGACGCAGCCCAACACTCAAAAACGTCTGTGGAATCTGGCAGAAGAATGGTTGTATCCAGATCGTCCCGGCGACTACAACCAGGCGCTAATGGAATTGGGTCGCACTGTCTGTAAGCCGCGCAATCCGCTGTGTGGAGAGTGTCCCATTCGTGCCTACTGCCTTGCTTATGAAAGGGGTACACAGGCGCAGCGTCCGGTGAAAAAAGCCAAAGACCCCACGCCACATTATCACGTCACCGCAGGCATCATCCATGGCACACAGGGACGCATCCTGATTGCGCAGCGCCCGCTGGAAGGGTTGCTCGGCGGCTTGTGGGAATTTCCCGGCGGCAAATGTGAAAACGGCGAGACGCTGCAAGAATGTTTGCGCCGCGAACTTCGCGAAGAACTGGCGATTGAGGTTGAAGTCGGTGATGAATTTGTTGTGGTGCAGCACGGTTTCACGCACTTCAGCATCACGCTCCATGCCTTCACCTGTCAGCACATTGGCGGTGAACCACAAAAACTCGGCGTTCACGATTGGGCATGGGTGACTGAAAACGAGTTTGCGCGCTACAGCTTCGGCAAGGCTGACCGTCAGGTGATCGACGCGATGCGCAAACGTAAGGGAATGCTCTTCTAACGAGGCGTGTAATGTAGGGGCACAACATGTTGTGCCCTTTTTTGATTATCTCACCGTAATGGTGCAGCTTCCCGTTTGCACCGGATTCTGCGTCCCTGGACCATAGGTGCTGATGCCGTCGCCAATCGCCGCATTCCACGTCACGCGATACGTGATTTGATACTGCCCCGGCGTCGTGAGTTCATACGGCACGTACCAGTAGACCCAGTAATTACC
>CALMZT010000239.1 GCA_937870805.1 uncultured Chloroflexota bacterium | reverse complement strand
AAAAGTTCTAATTCTGTGGTATAATAGTCATCATTCCAAACATTCACACTCAAGGATGATGGTTGATGGCTTCACTTCGCACCATTTCCCCCATTACTGCTCGTCGTTTAGCGATTGCTGTACAGCGTCTCAATTCTCATACTGACATCATGCTTGACACGATTCGCGCGTTGGGCTGTTTGCAGCTTGACCCCACCAGCGTCGTCGCCAAAAGTCATTTACTGGTGCTGTGGAGCAGGCTTGGTTCATTCGACATGGCAGAACTCGATTCGCTGCTGTGGCAAGAACGCAAGCTGTTTGAGTATTGGGCGCACGCTGCCTCCATCGTCCTGACCGAAAATTATCCGCTGCACCACATGCAAATGCGCCAATATTCGGCAACCAACGCTTCATGGGCGAAGAAGTGGCAGGAGTGGGCAGAACAAAATGATGCACTGCGATTGCATGTGTTGAAGCAGTTGACAGATCGAGGTCCTTTACAGTTCAAAGACCTTGATGCTGATGAATTAGTCGCACAGGCATGGCAGTCCACAGGCTGGACAAACGGCTACACGGTTGAGCGTATGGTCGATTACCTGTGGGTGATCGGGCAGGTGATGGTCTCACATCGCAAGAGCGCCATTCGCTTCTGGGATTTAGCTGAGCGCGTGTTGCCAGATTGGACGCCGCGTGAGGAATTGCCCGATCACGAAATCGTGCGCCGCGCCACACAAATCGCGCTCAAAGCCTTAGGCGTTTCAACCCCTAAGCACATCCCTTATCACTTCATGCGCAACAATTATGTGAATTTGCCAAAGGTATTAGACGAACTGGAAGCAGAGAAGCGTATTGAGCGCTTGCAAATCGTCGAGGACGGCAACGCATGGCAGGGCACATGGTACATCAACGCCGATAATCTACCGTTATTAGAAGCCATTGAGCAAGGGGATTGGCAGCCGCGTACGACGCTGCTCTCACCCTTCGATAATCTTATCTGTGATCGTCCACGTACCGAAAAGCTGTTCAACTTCAAATTCTCGCTTGAAATCTACGTCCCGAAACATAAGCGCCAGTATGGCTATTTTGTGCTGCCCATTTTGCACGGCGATCAACTCATCGGGCGCATCGACCCCGTGCTTGACCGCAAGAAGAAAACGTTCGTCATCAACAACGTCTATGCCGAACCCGATGCACCGATGGACACTACAACAGGACAAGCCATCGCTCAAGCGATTTCAAATCTTGGCACATTCATCGGCGCGGAACGTATCGAGTACAGCGAACATGTACCCGATGGTTGGCGCAAATCCCTCACATCACTGTAGGGGCAAGGCGTGCCTTGCCCATTGGAAGTAGGGGGCAGACCAGCGTGTCTGCCCGAAAAAATCTTAAATTCAGAAATGAGGGTGGGCGTCCCTGCATTTCTCCCTCTCTCCATGCAATGGGGAGAGGGTCGGGGAGAGGGGTTCATGCTTAAGTCTGTTGACGGCTTAACTTCTCGCCAGTTCCAGCGCGATTAGCGCCGCCACCCGCGCATTATTGACCAGCAGCGACGTGTTGGCGCGCCGTGATTGTCCTTCGGTGAGTTCCGCGACCCGTCCGAGCACAAATGGAGTCACATCTTTGCCATGAATACCTTGCGCATTCGCTTCGGCGGTGGCTTGTTGGATAGCGATTTCTGCGACAGAATCCGGCAGTTCGTCACCTTCGGGTACAGGCACGGTGATGAGCAGCCCATGTCCAAGATTCAAGCTCCACGTCGCCTGAATCACCTGAGCCACATCGCGCGGCGTCTCCAGGTACACGCCCACAGGAAGTCCACTGCTGCGGCTGTAGAACGCGGGCAGCATGTCCGTGCCGTAGCCGATCACCGGGACGCCCTGCGTTTCCAGTACTTCCATCGTCAGCGGCAGATCGAGAATCGACTTCGCGCCCGAACACACAACGGCGACAGGCGTGCGTCCCAATTCAATCAGGTCGGCGGAGATGTCAAACGGATGCCCGCGATGTACACCACCGATACCGCCCGTTGCGAACAGGTGAATGCCTGCTATGTTGGCGACGATCATCGTTCCGGCAACAGTCGTCGCGCCATCTTCGCCCAAACCGACAGCAATCGGCAGATCACGGCGGCTGCACTTGCGCACGTTGGCAGATGGCATTCTGCCGAGGCGCTCAATGTCGTCAGCCGTCAAACCAACGGAGAGCCTGCCTTTCAGCACAGCGATGGTCGCCGGAACTGCGCCTTGTGAGCGAACCGCAGCTTCCATCGCCAGCGCGGTTTCGACGTTGGCGGGGTAGGGCAAGCCGTGCGTAATCAGCGTCGATTCCAGCGCGACAACCGCGCCACCGATCTTTAAGGTATCTGCAATTTCAGGAGAGAGGTGTAATTCGGTATTCATGAATTTGAGCTTATCAAACCAACTTTTACGATGCAAATTGTCCCAATATTGTATCCCCATTCATCTCAGCTTCAGCCCTTCTCCAACCTCTTTGCTTCCAGAACGTCGCATCTTGCGCGCGCAGTTCCCCCTCTCCCTGCGCCGACAACTTCGTCATTCACTCAGCTTATCGCGAGGGAGAGGGGGTTAGGGGGTGAGGTAAAATGCGAACGTTCAATTTCCTTGTCCTGAAAACCTAATTCTGTGAACTGAGGAACTTGGGTTGCATTGAATTCTATCGGCTAACACAGTGTTCAGAAAGAGGCAGTTAGGGTAAAATCACCTGAAATTCTATGATGGTTACAACACAGTTGTGTTTAAAATCAGGTTGTTGGTAAGGATGAAACTATGTGTATACTTAACATCGCCTAACCCCTGAAGGATTAGTGATGCTCACACCAGAACCGCCGCCTCAAACCCATCGCCGCGAAACGCTGCTCCACATCATTCTACCCGTTCTGGGTGGGGGCTTGCTGATCTTAATTGCCGTCGTGATCGCGCTTGTGCTACAGCGCCGCGTGCAGGTACAAATCCTTGCCGACGTGCTGACAACGCTGCTCATTTTGTGCCCGCTGCTGATCTGCCTGTTCCCGTTGTACCTGATATTCGTCGTCCTTGCGGTTGGTATGGGGAAGATACACGGCGGCACAGCCCCGCGTCTGGAAAGTCTGCGCAACTTCACGCAGTCGTTACGGGAGCGCGTCAGCCGTTGGATGAACGCCATCAACAAAAACCTGATCAATGTTCTGGCAAAGCTGGAACCCTATCTCCAAAAGCTAGACATCTTTGAAAAACACAGTTCACGAGGGAAAGAACATGACCAATAGCACTAAAAACCCAACACCCGATTCCAATTGGAAGACCAGAGTATATCTTTTCGGCACCGCCATCGGCACGATGTTAGGTCTCGCTTCCGCCTATCTCTATACCCGCGCGGCGGAAGAAGATGTGCGCAGCGGTGGTAAACTCAATCGTCAGATACAAACGGGCGATCTCCTCGGCTTAGGCTTGGCAGGTTTAGCCATTATGCGCCAGATTGCCGAAATGGGTAGAACGCCCGAAAAGAAGAAGAGGTGGTAAACCATGTGCGGACGTTTCGTTTTAACGGCAACAACGGAAGCCATTCAGCAAACCTTTGATCTCGACAGCGTACCGACTTCGATGCTGCCGCGCTACAACATCGCCCCCACGCAGCCCGTCGGCGTCATCACCAACGATCACCCGCGCCAGCTCACATTCCAGCGTTGGGGTTTGATTCCATCATGGGCGAAAGACCCGGCAATCGGTAACACGCTCATCAACGCCCGCAGCGAAACCGTCGAAGAAAAGCCTGCGTTCCGTTCCGCCTTCAAGCGCCGCCGCTGCCTCATTCCCGCAGATGGCTTCTACGAATGGAAGAAGGATGGCAAAGAAAAGAAGCCAGTCTTTGTCCACCTCAAGGACAATGAACTGTTCGCCTTCGCAGGCTTGTGGGAAGTATGGCACAGCCCCGACGGCAGCGAAGTCCAAACCTGCACCATCCTCACCACTGACCCGAATCCGTTGATGAGCCAGTTGCATCATCGTATGGCGGTGATCTTGCCGAAAGAGGATTATTCGGTGTGGCTCGACAAAGACGCGCCGCCGGATGTCCTGAAAGCGCTGTTGCAGCCCTACGACGAAAACCGGATGGCGTTCTACGAAGTCTCCAAAGTCGTCAACTCGCCGTACAACGACAGCGCGGAATGCATCGTCCCATTGACCGCACCGCCCACGCAGACTCCCATGCTGTAATACAGCAAATCAGCCAACACCTGTGTATATTCTGTAGGGGCAAGGCGTGCCTTGCCCTTTTTCTTGCTCTATTTTCTCGGTGATCGCGGCGTCTCGGTGGTTCAATCTCTTTTTCTTTTTCTCTTCTCGCTTGGCGTTCTTGGCGTCTTGGCGGTTCATCTCTGGGGGTGACAACACATGCGCATACTTGAAGGCGAACGCATCGGCAAGACCGCAAAACTCAGAGTCGGCTGTTCGGCGCTGGTATTTGATGAATCGCGTCAGAAAATTCTGCTGACACGCCGCAGTGATAACGGACGTTGGTGTATTCCCGGCGGTGCTGTCGATGAAGGCGAAAGCGTCACCGAAACCTGCGAACGTGAAATGCTCGAAGAAACTGGGCTGTGTGTTCGTGTCACTCGACTCATTGGGGTTTATTCCAGCCCACATCGTATCCTCGAATACGCCGATGGCAACCGCTGGCAGTTGGTCGCCTTGTCGTTTGAGGCAGAAGTGCTCGGCGGCGAACTGCAAATCACCGATGAAACCACCGAAGTCGGCTACTTCACGCTCGCTGAAATTGCCCACATGGACTTGCTGGAACATCACCGCGAACGCATTGCCGACGCGCTCGTCGGGCAGGTCGCCACGTTTGTTAAATAACCTGAATTTGGGTTAAACATGATAGATAGGGTGTTGCGTACTCGTAGGGGCGAACCAACGTGTTCGCCCGACCTAAAACTTATCCTGAATTGACATCAAGCAGGCGACAAGAACTGAAGCACAAAATAAATCACCAGCGCCAGCACGATGATCAAAACGAGTCCCCAAATCAAAACAATCTGCGGGGCTTGCGTCTTCTTGAGCGTGATGGGTTCTTCTTCTTGCATCGTCGTTGCTGGCGCTGATGACGCTTGCGCCAGATAAGAGGCTGCGGCTGTGGCGGTGATCTTTGAATGATCCGCTACATCGTCGGCAGCCGTCTTATCACTTTGATGACCAATACCTGTGACCACAGGAATGGTCGAATGATAAATTGCTTCAGCAACCAATAGACTATTGAATGGGGCAAGCGCAGTTTCACTGCCTCCACCGCGTATCAACACAATCACATCGGCATCCATATCATTATTCACACGGTTGATGGCATTAGCGATTTCGTGCGCTGCTTGTGTCCCTTCAACAGGCACTTCAATAACTTTTATGCTGGCTC
>CALMZT010000238.1 GCA_937870805.1 uncultured Chloroflexota bacterium | reverse complement strand
CGCATCCTTACGCGACTTCTCGTCATCTTCGGGCATTTTCCCATTTAAGCGATCAAAAACGGACATATTCTATCCTTATTATAGGTTGCTCAAATCGACCTTCTGCAACTGTGGGTTATCATTGGGCTTGCGTCCAGTTTTGGCGACATCAATCCATTGTTCACCGAGTTTGACACGCACAATATCCATCGTATAGTCAGTATTGGTTAGAGAATCATTTTTCAGCAGACTTGACCCAACGCCATAAACATCAACAGGGACGCCTTCATCTTCAAACTTTTGAATACGCTCCCGATTAAAACCACCCGTCACAACAATTCTAACGCCGCGACAGTATGCTTTAGCCGTATCTCCAAGCTGCGCTGGCACATCCCAACTTTCCCACGCGCGATCTAAGGCGCTGCGAACATTGCGCACCAGAGCAGGATTAACTCCACCAGAGCTATCAGGAGGTAGCGAGACATCACGCATATTGGCGCTCGTGTCCAGCCGCACCCCATTCAATGTCCAACGACGCTGCGCTTCAATATCGCCACTTTCCAATGCTGGGCGGTAATGTTTCCAGAAGGCATTGAGGGTATCAATAGACGCCCCAACACAATCATTGTTGAAATCCACCAGCGCAATACGCGGCACAGTGACAGGTGTATATTGTGCGAAGTTGACCATCATCTCGGCAGTATCCCCTAAGAACACGGCAATCAGCGCGTGCGGCACCGTGCCGCCGCCGCGTCCACCCCACCATAAGCCCTGTGCATCGGTGCTAATCGCTGGCGTTGTTTGTTTGCCAAAATCGGCGTTATAACGTTTGACAGCGATTTGATATGCATAACCATCAACAGCCTGCGTTTCCGGTAGATCAAAGCGTGCAGGGAAGTAGAGCACGGGCTTGCCATTCGAGACTTCGAGCACGCGATATACATTCGTCGCAATACGTGTTGCACGTGTCAGCACGCCGAGAATAGGGGTTTCCAGCAGCGCGAAGTCCCGATAGTGTCCATGAATTTTGATGACAGGCTCAACATCTTCGGTATCGCCTTCATAATTGGTAAACATGCCGTCTTCGAGTGCCTCTACCTGAAGATGCTGCCACGTTTCATTATAAATGCTGCCTTCAAAACAGCCTGTCGCATGGCGCAGCATAACGAGCGCTGCATCGATCCCTGCCATTAACGCCTTTGGCGCGCGCCGATTGAAAACCTGGGCTTCGCAAAGCAGCATCCCCGTATGAATACCATTGCTATCTTGCGGAATATCGCGCGTATTTTTTCCCGCAAAAGTATAATTCGTTTCGCGTAGTCCGTTCAACACACGCACGACATTCTCAAAGTACTTGTCGCTGTACAAGCCACGCCGCAAGCCTTCAAGGTCCAGTTTGAGAGTTTGTTGAGTCAAATATTGATGATCAAAAATAGACATTGCCTATTCTTTCGGTGCAAAAAAACGAAAGGTACAAAGATGATTCTGCTGTGGTATACTACTGCCCTGTTTCGTCCTGTATATTTTACAAGCATAGCACGTTTGTATGCGTTTTCGGGAAACTTAAAACATGGAGATTATTGTTACTGGTTCTATCGCCTATGATTACTTAATGCGTTTTCCAGGGCGTTTTGCAGATCATTTTATTCGTGACCACATGCATCAGGTAAGCCTCAGTTTCCTCGTCGACGAGATGACCAAACATTGGGGCGGTGTCGCCGCGAACATCGCGTACACGATGGCACTCCTGGGAATGCGTCCTAAATTGATGGGGACTGTTGGGCGTGATTTCCCCGATTATCGTCAATGGCTGGAACGCGCTGGTGTAGATACCAGCACTGTGCGCCAGCATGATGAGGTTTTTACCGCTTCATTCTTTGCCAACACCGATCTTGAAAACAACCAAATCTCCTCATTTTATGCGGGCGCGATGGCGCTTGCCGATGATTACACCCTTGCCGACGCCTACAAAGGCACACCTGATTTGGTGGTTATTTCTCCTAATGCCCCGAAGGCGATGGAGAATCTTGCCGAAGAATGTCGTCAGCGTGGACTGCGCTTCATCTATGATCCTAGCCAGCAGGTGCCGCGTTTGAACGGCGACGAACTCAGCCAGCAGATGAAGGGCGCATACATGATGATTTGCAACGCTTACGAGGCGGAGATCATCTGCAAAAAAACAGAGAAGACTTTTGATGACCTCCGTCAAGCGTTTGAATACCTTGTCATCACACAGGGCAAGCGCGGCTCACATGTGTACCATCGCGGCGAACTTAACGAAGTGCCCGCCTTCCCCGAAGTCAAGATTAAAGACCCAACAGGCGTAGGTGATGCCTATCGCGCAGGCTTGATTCATGGGTTAGCTTCTGGTTGGTCAATTCGGACTGCCGGATTGGTGGGTGGTTTGTGCGCAACTTACGTGTTGGAACAAGTCGGCACACAAAGCCATCACTACACACCATCAGAATTTGTCGCGCGCTTCCGTGAACATTTCGACGACGAAGGTGTTCTCGACACGATGTTACAAGCGCCTGCTGCCACCAAGTAGCAAGGCAACCATAGGAAGAGACTGGCGACAATAGAAATTTCGTGTGCTACAATGCGCGCGTTTTACCTCGCTCTAGTGTGAAATTTGGAGAGTTCCTGAATGACTGTCGAACACGACGTAAAAGATCTTGGTTTAGCTACGGGTGGACGCTACCGTATTCAGTGGGCAGAACAAGAAATGCCCGTACTGCGTGCGATCCGTGAGCGTTTTGAACGTGAAAAACCTTTGAAGGGTTTGCGGGTTTCTGCTTGCTTACATGTGACTACTGAAACCGCAAATCTGATGCATACACTGCAACTTGGCGGTGCCGATATTGTGCTGAACGCCTCGAATCCACTTTCGACGCAAGATGATGTCGCAGCTTCCCTTGTCGCTCATTATGAAATCCCGGTCTATGCCATCAAGGGCGAAAACAACGCCACTTATTACGATCACATCAAAGCAGCACTCGATCACAAGCCGCACATCACCATGGACGACGGCGCAGATCTTGTGAGTACCATCCACAAAGAACGCCGTGAACTGCTGCAAGACATTAAAGGCGGCACTGAAGAAACCACCACCGGCGTCATTCGTCTGCGTGCGATGGCAAAAGATGGCGAACTCAAATTCCCTGTCATCGCAGTCAACGATAGCAACACGAAGCATCTTTTTGACAATCGTTATGGCACAGGACAAAGCACCATCGACGGTATCATCCGTGCGACCAACATTCTGCTCGCAGGACGTACAATCGTCGTGGCTGGTTATGGCTGGTGCAGTCGTGGGATTGCCAGCCGTGCGCGTGGGATGGGTGCGAATGTTATTGTCACCGAGATTGACCCGCTGCCCGCGCTCGAAGCGTTAATGGACGGCTTCCGTGTCATGCCAATGGAGAAGGCAGCAGCAGAAGGCGATATTTTTATCACGGCGACAGGCGACATCAATGTACTGGATACCCACCATTTTGCCAAAATGAAAAGTGGCGCAATCATGGCGAATTCCGGTCACTTCAACGTCGAGATTAACTTGAATGGGCTGCGTGAGATGAGCAGCGAAGAACCCCGCCTCGTCCGTCCCTATGTTGAAGAATACGTTGTCAATGGGCGTTCACTTTATGTTTTGGGTGAAGGACGCCTGATTAATCTCGCTTCGGCTGAAGGACATCCCGCCAGCGTGATGGATATGAGTTTCGCCAATCAGGCACTCGGCGCGGAATACATGATCAAGAATTTCGCCAGCCTCACGCCAAATGTGTACACTATCCCTCAAGACATTGACCGTGAAATTGCCCGTTTGAAGCTCGAAGCTATGGGTGTCAATATTGATAGGCTCACCCCTGAACAGCATCACTATCTGAATCAATGGCAAGAAGGCACGTAGAACTTTTCTTCGCGGGGATACAAAGAAGGAGTTACTCTATGCAACGATTAAAATGGCTTATCCTCGGCGTGTTGGTCATATTGGCGCTGTTTGGCGCTGTCGTTTCCGCACAAAGCGGCGACGCGCTGGTGCGTTTCGTCCATGTGGTGCCGGGCGCGCAAGCCATCGACATTTACGTAGATGGCGAACTGACGGTCATGGGCTTGGATTATGGTCAGGGGACTGATTACCTGACAATCCCTGGTGGCACGCATCTGGTTGCGGTTACGCAAACCGGATTGACGACGACGCTTTGGGAGCAGGAGATCAACCCCGCCGCCGATACCGCCTCTACACTGGTGGCATCGTCCATTGACCAGTTGGTATTTACCGTCTATGCCGACTCGCTGGCGGCAGTGGATCTTGGCAAAGCGCGTGTGACGGTAATCCATGCCATTGCCGAAGGTCCAACTGTGGATGTCTTGATCGCGGGTAATCGTTCTGTGTTCCCCGATTTGCAATATAACGCGCCAACTGGCTCGATTGACCTTGATCTTTCCGTTGAATATTTAATGGCAGTAGTTCCGGCAGGTGAAGACGCCACCAATGCGATCATCCCGGAAGAAGCGCTGCCCCTGACAAGCGGCGCGTTATTTACTTATATCATTTACGGCACAGAATCGCGTCCAGAGAAGCTGCTGCTGGCGACGCCCGTAGCGTCCAGCGAAGATGCGGGTTTTGTGCGTTTGGCGCACGCGATGCCTGACGCGCCTGAAGTAGATGTCTTCTTTAATAATGTGCGCGTAGCGACCCGTTTGCCTTTTGGCGCGACGACCCAATACATTGCAGCGCCTGCCGACACGACTTATGATGTGAGCGTGCGCGTTTCTGGCTCAGGCGACGATGTAGCGGGCGCAAACTTGACCTTGGAAGCGGGTAATCGCTTGACGGCTGTTGTCGCCGGATCACTTGATACCCCGACACTGGCAGGCTTAAGCGATGAACTTGGCGAACTCGACAGCGATAGGGCGATTTTGTCAGTGATTAACGTACTGCCAAATTCGACAGATGCGGTTGTTTCATTAGCAGATGGTACAGAACTTATCGGCGGTCTGACATTTCCTGACACAGGCACGACAAGTTTTGAACCGAGTGCTGAAGCTGCTTCAATCAATGTAACAGTTGATAGTGAAGAATTCACCCTCGAACTTCCCGAAATGCCTTTCCACGCTGGCGTATACTACTCGTTGGTGTTGATTGCAGGGGAAGAAAGCGCCGAAGCCATTATGCTTGATCCGGTCAGTATCGCTCAAGGGATCGGCAGTGCGCCGGGGGATGATACACTCGGTCAGGTAGCACAAGTGCCAACTGCGACACCTACCGCTGTGGCTGCACAAGCTGGGGCTGAACCTACGCAATCTGCTGAAGTGGTGGCTGAAACACCCATGACTCCCGCCGCCGCTGCTCCAGGATCGACATCGAATGTTACTGGAACAGTCGTCGGGCTTGAACCGACGGCAAATCTGCGTCTGCGTCAATATCCCAATACGGGGGCAACGACGCTGTATCTCGCGCCAGTCGGCACAGTGCTGATTGTCAACGGGCGTGAAGGTCCAGAGTTCTTCCCTGAAGGTGTTGCTACCCCCACGCTTGCTCCTGAAACTACACCGTTTGTCGATCCCGCTACGTTGTTGACGGGCGGTGACTTAGCGCCTGCAACCACATGGTTGAACGTTTCCTACAGCACGTCGGATGGTGGGACAATCACCGCTTGGGCAATCGCTAACTTCCTTGATGTGCGTGGCAGAGATGGTCAGAGTCAGCGTCTCGCTTCACTGCCCCTGATTCCGCGCAACCGTCCGGGCGAAGCGACTAACACGTCACTGACGCCGCCGCCGAATACTCAGGATCGTGTGACCGTCATTGTGACAGGCATCAATCAGGGCGCGAACCTGAATCTGCGCCGCACACCAGACACAACGGGTGAGGTGCTTGCTCCTGTCCCTGCGGGCACGGTGCTTGATTTCCTCGGTGTCAATGAGGCACGCACATGGTTGTTTGTCCGTTATATCTCACTGGATGGAATGAACTATACGGGTTGGGTGAGCACCAGTTTTGTACAGCTTAATCTGAACGATCAACCCACAACACTCGACGTACTGCAAGCGCGCAGCCTGCTTGTGATTACTCCCAACGAGACGCGCGGTACCGCAGAGGCGGGCGCGCCACCTGTCGTCGCCGCTACTCGTGATCCGCTGCGTAATGTGGTGGTGGCGGAGGTGACAGGTGTCAATGCAGGCGCTAACCTAAATCTGCGCCGCACGCCCAATGTTCAGGGAGAGGTGCTTTTGCCCATTCCTTCGGGTTCTATTCTCCTTGTACTGGGACGTACCGAGAGTTCGGAATGGCTGGAAGTGACCTATGAAAATCAGACGGGTTGGGTATCGAGCCAATACGTCTCGTTGAGCTATAACGGTGTCCCTGTAGACATCAACACTGTACAAATCACATCGCTTAGATTAACTGCGTCGCCTACTGGCGCGCCCACCGCTACGCCCGGTGCATAACTTCGGTGATTCCGTAGTATCATGAGACCTGTGGGAATACCCCACAGGACTTGAATTTTACGGCAGGTGGTTATTCATCGATTCCTTATTTCTCGTGTCTTCCTTTTATTATTGGCGGCTTGTGGAACAACACCTCCACAGCCGACGCTTGCGCCCACCGTGACGCTTGGCGTTACTGCCACGACTGAAGCACCTACCGCTGCTCCAAGCCTTGAGCCTGCTCTCCCTGAGAACGCCAGTATTCGCATCATTCATGCTGCACCTCAAACCGAAGCCGTCAACATTTCGTTGGGGTCGTTTTCAGTCGCTACGCAGTTATCTTTTGGCGTCAACACGCAGAAGACAACAATTCCTGCTGGAGATTACACGCTGCGCATAATGTCCAGCGAAGCTGCCGCCGCCGGCGAACCCCTCTACGAAACGCCGTTGAATATTGCGGCGAACGCCTCCCTCATTTTGATACTTACAGGCACAGCCGATGCGCTGACACTGGCGACATTTAACGAATCGAACGAGCCATTAGCCGCCAATCAAAGCCGCGTCACTGCCATTCATGCCGTTCCGCGTGGCGTCGATTTCACACTGCGTCAGGACAATACAGATCTCACTGCCGCTGCAACGTTCGGTCAAGCTACGTCTGCCGTACTCCTGCCGCCGGGACAAACAACCTTGCAATTCCAGGCAGGGGCGAATTCATTGGTCAGCTACCCTGTCAACCTGCGCGAAGGCTTCAACTACACGCTGGTTTTAGTGGGGCGCAGCAATGACCCTGACAGTCTTGCCGTGCTTGCCTTCGATAATGCTGTTCCCGGACGCAGTAACGTGCGCGCGCTTCATGCTGCTTTTGACGTTGCTGCTGTTGATTTCTACCTCGATGGAGAGTTGATTGGCGGCGCTGTCGATTACGCTCGTGCGGGGGAGCGTATCCCTACGACTTCCGGCACACGTACTGCCGCTGTTTACGAAGCAGGCGCTGACCCCGCCGCATCACAACCGCTGCTGCGCCAGTCGCTGGATCTGCCGCCGAATACAGCCCTATCGTTGATTTTGCTCGGCACTCCAACATCGCTGCGCTTTTTGCCGTTCACGGAAGACTTATCGCCAGTACCCGATGGGC
>CALMZT010000237.1 GCA_937870805.1 uncultured Chloroflexota bacterium | reverse complement strand
AAGTGTCACTGCCGATGGATCATCTATCCATCATTGAAACGATTTTGCGCAACCGGCGCAAGTTCTTCACTGAAATCCGGCAAAAGATTGATGTCGGGTCGAAAATTCAGGCGATGTTTTTGTCCAGTTTCGTCTTTCTGGCGGTGTATGGCTTTGTCATGAGTGTAGATCACAGCATCCCGCAGGCTATCGCCTCGATGTTCAAACTGCCGATTTTGTTCCTGGTCACACTGTTGATCTGTACGCCGTCACTGCATTTCTTCAACATCCTGTTTGGCTCGAAGCAAACCATCGGGCAAACGGTGGCATTGATTTTGACCGGCATTTCGACCACATCGGTGCTGCTGTTCAGCCTCGCGCCGATCACGCTATTTTTCACCATCAGCAGCAGCCAGTACGAATTTTTCAAGGTGCTGAATGTGGCCTTTTTCGGCATTTGCGGATTATTGGGCGTGTTCTTTTTGCAGGATGGGATGCGCATCGCCACCGAAACCGAGGACGAACGCGAGGGCGTGGGCGCACGGCGTCTGATTTTCGTGCTGTGGGTGGTGCTGTATGCCTTCGTCGGCAGCCAGATGGCGTGGACGCTGAGTCCGTTCATGGGAATGCCCGACAATCCATTTGTCGTGTTCGCCCAACGCGGCGGCAATTTTTATACCGACATCATTTACAGCATCACCGAACTGCTGCGCTAAATGATGAATAGGCCAACGCTCACACGCAGCCGCCTGCTTTACGCCGGGATTATTGCTCTGATTGTGGCGGTTGGTTTGCCGACGCGGCTAATCCCGGAATCTATGCCCGATTTCGTGGTGAATTATCTGGGCGATGCGTTGTGGGCGCTGGTGATTTTCCTGTTCATCGGCGTGCTGCTGCCCAACGCAGGTACGCGAACGGTATTACTGCTGGCGCTGGCCGTGACCTGGGGGACTGAGTTCAGCCAGTTTTATCAAGCTGATTGGATCAACGCCATCCGCGCCTACAAACTGGGTGGCCTGATCCTGGGCTACACCTTTTTGCCATCTGATTTGCTCATGTACCTGTGCGGCATCGGGGCAGGGGTGATATTGGACAGGGGGTTGTCACATTCTGGTGATTCTTCGTCGGTCATAGTGGAGGAAAGTAGGTCATGAATTGGAATCATTGGATTCAATATTTTCAGCAAAACCGCGAAGATTTGCTGCCGATTGATTGGGATGACACTTATCGACTTTCGAGCTACGAAAAAACGGCGATCTTAGAGTCTGTGCAGCAGTTTCAATTGGGTGAAAGTTCCGAAGGGCGCTGCTTGTTAGAGGCGGCAAAACGCTATGCTGACGGCAGTGGGGATGCTGAGTATGTAACGGCGCTGCAATTGTTTATCCAGGAGGAGCAGCGCCATGCCCGCGACCTGGGCCGTTTTATGATGCAGCAGCATTTACCCCTGGCACAGACCCATTGGGTAGACAGCATCTTTCGCTGGCTGCGGCGGGCATTCAACCTGGAAGTCTCGGTTGTGGTTTTGCTTATGGCGGAAATCATCGCAGTCACTTACTACAAAGCCCTGCACGATGCTACCGCTGCACCGGTCTTGCGCGGGCTTTGCCGTCAGATTTTGCGTGACGAAGTACACCATCTGCGTTTCCAGATCGATACGCTGGCTCGATTGCGGCAGGGGCGTTCACCTATTGGTTTTCTCCTGACCCATTGCTTACAGCGTATTCTGTTCAGCGGAATATTGATGGTGGTCTGGTCGGGGCATTATCCTGTCCTTCTCGCCGGCAGAACATCGTTGGGGCAGTTCTGGTGGTTGAATTGGCGTCTGTTTAATCGATTGTTTGGGGGGTTAGAATCGTCACTGTCTAAATTGAGAGTGACGCCTAATCCATAAAGCTTGACGATAATTCCTATGGATACTTATGACCGAAGTGAGTTGTTGTCCGGGATTCCAATCGGTTCTCTGATACATCAGATTATTTGGCATAAAGTTCTAAAACCTTCTTAAGCCGCAGCACTACGAATTCTTGTTGTCGATGCGTATTTGAGCGCCGATGCGTTCAGTCTCTGGCCTACGATGCGCCTCATTCTCGTGGTATCATGTCGGGCGCGTGTGAATTGCGGAGAATGACGTTGAAGCGACTGCCCCTCGTGATCGTAATTGCTTTCCTGCTGGCACTGTATCCTGCCTCGGCACAGAACGCCACCCCCACCGCCGATCCCGATCCAACCATGACGACCAGTTACCAGCAGGTGGTAGTGTATGGTGGGCCGGGGATCACCTTCCAGCAAAATAACCTGCTCAACGCGGGCATCCCGGCACAAATTATCGAACGCAACCGCGCCGGGACGTGGCTGCGTTTGCAGCGGCGGGCAGATGGCAATGTGGTTATGGATGGATGGGTGCTGGCGCGTTTCCTCAATCTCAATCCGGCGCTCAAATTCAGCCAGGTAACGGTTACGGTTGATTATGCCGACGCCGACCCGTCTACGGTAGACAGCCAATCGCTGCAAGGCTTGTATGCCGCGCCGGTACTGCCGCCGATCAGCGATGCCATGCGTGAGGTTTATCAGCGGGGACAGGAACTGGGCAATAATTCCCGCGCCGTGACCAAAATGGGCGACAGTCTGGTCGCCAATGAGTTGTATCTGCTGCCGATGCGCCAGAATGATGTTGACCTCGGCCCGTATGATTATTTGCGCGATACGGTCAAATACTTTGGCCCCTCCGCGACTGAAAGTGCCGCCGCCAAAATCGGTTTGACGACCTACGTGATTTTTGATCCGCAATGGGCGGATAAAGAAGTTTGTCGGCCAAGCGAGTCGCCGCTGGATTGCGAACTGCGCCTGAAAAAACCCAGTGTCGCCCTGATTATGTTCGGCCCCAACGACCTCAAGGCGATGGATACACAGCAGTATGGCGAAAACATCGTGGGGGATTACACGGGAAACGAACTCCGCCACGGCGGGAAGTAGCCGTTCGAGGTCGAGTGTCTCCGACGTAACCGCCGAAACTTCGAGCAG
>CALMZT010000236.1 GCA_937870805.1 uncultured Chloroflexota bacterium | reverse complement strand
CGTTTGGGTGGAACAGGGCACGCTGCTGGGCTATCAGGGCGAGTACAGCGGCGCAGGGGCACCCATTGGGATGCAGGTTCACTTCAGCGTTGTGCGCAGCGACAATGAAGGTTCATTTACCAATGAGGCGCGCTTCCAGAACACACTCGACCCATCGCTCTATTTCGGAATGCCACTGAAAACGCCTGATGCTCCTGCGCGACCTATTGCGTGCAGTTGATTAGGCGTGAAATACAATTGAACAGCCAAAGTAGAAAGAAATTCATTTTAGAGGGAGCACACATTGGTGCTCCCCTACGAGTATGCTCAATTTTGAACTTAAACCTGCTAAGGCGCAGCGTTGAGTACAACGTTCGCAAAGAGATTACGGCACGACTTCGCCCGTTTCGGCGTTGACGGTCAACAGCGGCTGTCCATCAGCGCTGACGGCAATCCACGCGACAACCCCCTGCCCTGATGGCGTTAAGATCAGCGTGTACGGCGGTGTGTCAAGCTGGCGTTCGCGCAGCAGGGTTGTGAAGTCGTCACTGTCTATGGTCAAGCGCTGACGATCTATCGTCGTGGTCTCTACCCCTGCGGGCAAACTTGTCGTGGCGCTGCGCTGCTGTACGCTGCCATCAGGCAAGATCGTCAGATCGAGCAGCGAATTGTCGGTCTGCTGAATCAGACTGATCTTCCAGACGCCGACCTCGTTGCTGATCGACAGAAGTTCATAGCCTTGCAGCGTATTGCCCTGCGCTTCGAGTACCGCGTCGTAACTGGTTAACCTTCATAATTAGGTTTCTGAGGGGAAACCATGTCACGATTTCTCCCTCAAATTACTTATTGTGAAGTTTAACCACTGGCTAATGCTGTGAGGTTGGGCGATATATTGAACGTGCTCGGCGCGTTTTGTGTGCCGAGTCCGGGTGGGAGCATGGGGACTTCACTGGTGACTTCGGGGAAAGGCGTGATTTCAGCAGCGGGCGCAATCCCCTGTACATCGACGGCAAGCGACTCGCCTGTCGCTGTGACACGTCCCGATACTAGCACGCGCTGATCTGTCAACGGCTGCGCCAGCGGTGGCGGTACGCTGAGGGTGACTCGTGTGCCGTTATCGGTTTGAACAACGGCGATATTGGTTGCGGAGTCGAAGCTCAACACGCCCTCAAAAGTCACGTCATCCCCAACAGTGACGCTGCTCAGGTCGCTCAGGGCGATGGGCGCTTGCTGGTTGGCGATGCGCGTGGCTTCGACTTCGGGCGGAAGCGCGTTCTCAGTAGGCATCTCTGCCAGCGTGGGCAGCGGCGCGGCAGTTGGGCTGCCTGTACATGCCGCCGCCACGCCTAAAAAAATAATGGCGGGAAGTGAACGTACAGCCGCCGCCATGATGGCAAATAAGGGATAGCTGCGGCGGGAAGTGTGCTGATATTGGGTGCCAGACATGGCGGGAAAATCTCCTGATGGCGACAACATTACTACGATAGCACAAAATGTGGCGCATTTGAGTTTCAATTGACACTTTAATTCGCTTTGTAAGGAAGTGGCTCTCGCAGCAGCTAAGCAAATGCCAAAACAGTATGGCTCAAGGGCAAAACCAGTGCGAACAAGGGGATTATGCTCTTAAACTATTTAACTCACCTTACGCAGTTTAGCGCTCCGGGTTCAAAACCCAGAGCTAGTAGAAGATTGGTAAACCTCTGAAGAGGTTGAAAAACCGCAGCATCCAACCCGTTCACGGGTTTCCAATGCGCCTGGCGGGCAGTTTTGCACTGCCCGCGTCC
>CALMZT010000235.1 GCA_937870805.1 uncultured Chloroflexota bacterium | reverse complement strand
AGATTGTCGAACAGCGTCCCGACGAATGGTTTCCGCTCAACTATCGCGCCTCTATACGCTATCTCTTGGGAGATTTTGAGGGCGCAAAAGCCGATTTTGATCGCGTATTTGAGTTGAACCCCGATACCAACTTTCCCTATGTGACATCAACGGTGATTGCTCTACGTCAAGGGCGTATCAGTGATGCACAGTCCTATATCAATATAACGCTGACCCGTTTCGCAGACACGACGTTTGGGAATCGTATCGCCACAGCCGTTTATGGTCGCAATAGTAACGTCTTTGGTCCACTCTTTAGCGCGTTTGGCAATATTTTGCTAGGACAATATGAGCAAGCTATCACCGACGCTCAGCAAGCGGCGACTGTCGTACCGACGCTGGCTGAACCCCACCTTTTGGAAGGTCTCGCCAATTGCAGCCTGGGACAATATGAAGCTGCCGAAACGGCTTACTCACAAGCGATAGAACTCGACCCGACATTTGCCGTTCTCTACCTGCTGCGGGCTGAGGTGCGTAATTATCTCGGTGACTTAGGCGGCGCATTTGCTGATTTGAATGCTGCCCGCGAAGCCAATCTCGGCGAGGAGTTTGACGACTTTCTTGCCCAGGCTGTAAGCGGAGAGATCACCTGTCAAAACTTCTTCGACGTGCGCAGTAATTAAATTAATGCAAAAAGTACAGGCGGCGTCCTCTACCCTCAAATGAGATAGTGTATAATCATCCTTGTTACGAACCCAGTTGAGGGCGCATGAAAGAACAAAAAATTATTGGAAACCGCTACGCGATCAAGGAAACGATTGGTCAGGGCGGGATGGGTACCGTTTATCGCGGCGTCGATACGGTGTCCGGACAGTTAGTAGCAATCAAGGCGCTCAAGTCTGAAATCGTCTCTGAAGACCCTACAATGCTGGAACGTTTCGAGCGCGAAGGCGAAGCGCTGCGGCTGTTGAATCATCCCAACATCGTGAAGATGCTGGCAGCAATCACCGAAGACAACAATCATTACCTGGTGATGGAATACATCGGCGGTGGTTCCCTGCAAGACTTGATGAACAAGCAGGAACAGATGGTGATGCCAGATGTGCTGGAAATCGCGCTTGACCTCGCCGACGCTCTCACGCGCGCTCACCGTCTCAAAATCATTCACCGCGATATTAAACCCGCCAACGTGCTCATGACTGAGGATGGCAAACCCAAGCTCACCGACTTTGGCGTCGCGCAAATGGGCAACCGCACGCGCATGACGCAGGGTGGTACACTGGTGGGCACTTACGCCTATCTCAGTCCTGAAGTGTGCATGGGCGAAGAATTGGATGCCCGTACTGACATTTGGTCGTTCGGCGTGCTGCTCTATGAGATGCTGGCAGGGCGGCGTCCATTTGAGGATACACAGCCCGGCGCGCTGCTGACGTCGATCATCACCAAGCCTGTGCCCCCGCTGCAAGAGTTTCGTGCCGATGTCATCCCTGAACTGGCAGAAATGATTCACACGATGCTGGAGAAAGAGCGCGATTTGCGCATTTCCAGCGTGCGCTTAGTAGGTGCAGACCTCGAAGCCATCATCG
>CALMZT010000234.1 GCA_937870805.1 uncultured Chloroflexota bacterium | reverse complement strand
GCCCAGGTTGCTCAGCACGACGATAACCGCGCCATCATCGACCAGCCGCGCGAAATTGCTCACAAAGCCCGGAATGCCGCCGCTGTGCGACACCACACGCCGGTTATGCAGCGTGTGCAGTTCTGGTCGAACAAAGTAATTGCGATAGATGTGAGCGAATGAGGTCAGCGCAAGAACATACAACTGATGACGGATCGATGCACCATCAAAATCTGGTGGAAACAACGGCATCTGCTTGTCAGTTCGGCGCATTGGAATAGCGATGCAGCGGCTGGCGAGGATGTCTTCCAGTCCCATGATGGCTGCCAGTATCTTGGGTGAATACACATCAAACGCCTGCGGTTTCAGGTCGTCGACGGTGACACGGATCGCGGGCATTCCCTGTTTATAGCCGCTGTTGAGCAGTTGCCGGATTTGCTGCATTCCGGGGTCTTTCGGGTTGTGATAGCGTTCGGCTTCGTCAATCCCAACGGTGCAGCTTGTGTAATGAATGAGCCGGAACATAGAAGGACCCGTTGGATCGGAGGTCGTCACCATATTAAATGCTAGCGGCTGTAAGACGCGCAGCACCGTACTTTTCCCGCTGTTCTTTGGACCGTTGAGCGCCAGATACGGATAGGCGGGAAACATGGTGTAGAAATACGTCCCAATTGTCCAGAGGGTCAGGATACGGCTCTCGACTTCAGAACGAAAATCCACATAGGTTGTAAACAGGTTTTGAACGGCATTGAAAACTTCGCCCGGTGTAACATGCTCGCCTTCCAAGAAGCGTTTGATGTCACTATAGCGCCAGCGCATGAGAAACTCGGAGCCTTCCGGGATGACTTTCAGAGCAATTTCCTGCTGGTTGATGGTGATGATTTGCTCGTCGGACAGGCGGCGCAGTTCACGGGTACTGGTGACAAGATAGGGTTGCGTATTCAGGCGATTATCTTTGGTACGCTCGATCACCGATACCGTCACTATTGCCACATCACGGCGAAATCCCAGAGCGGGTGAGAGTATCGGAATACTGTCATTGAGAACTTCCGGCATGTCTTCTCCTTTCTGCTGCTCCTGCTTTTGTGACTGAGCCGCTTTAAGCATTTCGGTGAAACTGCGTCCCTTCACTCCAATCTTTGCCATCAGGTTCTTGAACTCTGCCAGCGCGAAGTTTTCCAATCCAGCCGCACAGGTGAATAATTCGTGGATGGCATCCTGTCGCGCCAATCCTTCCAGATTAGCAGCGTGGTAGACCTCGGCGGTTAACCAGTTTTCCGCTTTGTTGAGCATTGTCAGTGCGTCGTCAGCGTTGGCGTGGTGCTGGGCTAACCAGTCGTTCGCATCCTTCACGTCGGATGGCAATTTCGGCAGATAGGTTTCACCTCGCAATGCCAGCGCGATAGCACGGCTTTGGGCACGCGCTTCTTCCGTATTGTCCAGCGCGACGAACAGGCGAGGATGCCCTCTCAATCGTTCCAGCAGTTCATCTGCTACCTGCATCCCGCCAATAGCAATTGCCGCGATACCCCATTCGGCAAAAGTGATGGCATCCGCCTGACCTTCGACGATCACCAACTGCTCTGCCTGTGAACTGTAGAGATGATTGTAGTATGGCTGACGTTCACCGATGATTTCGCGGGGCGGGTTATAGTGTTTTTTCCCTTCAATACTGCGTCCGCTGAGATAGGTCAGTCGCCCTTGCTCAGTATGGATGTAGACGGTCATGTTGGGTGGAAACTTCTGAATCGCGGTTCGCCAGTTGTCTGACAGGTTCAAGTCAGCCAGCAGCGCACGCTTGTCTTGCGGCATAAACCCCAGGTGCGCCGCTTTGATGGTGGTTAACCGCCAGCCGCGTTTCTCGGTCACATAGGTGAGTGCGACAGGCGTATTCAAGAGGATATCGTGCAATCGTTGAACAAGCTGTCTTTCTGCCCATTCGGACGATTTCTTAAAATTGAGATTTTCTTCTAGGGTGATACCAGCAC
>CALMZT010000233.1 GCA_937870805.1 uncultured Chloroflexota bacterium | reverse complement strand
TCCCGAATGAGCCAAAAGCTTCGCGCGAACAGCGTATCAACCGCGCGTTAGATGCGCTGGAACTGACCGAGTACAAAGAACGCCCCGTTGGGAAATTAAGTGGCGGGCAAAAGAAGCGTGTGAGTATTGCGCTTGAGTTGATGGCAGAGCCGCGATTGCTGTTTATGGATGAGCCGTCGTCAGGGCTTGACCCCGGTTTAGATCGTTCGATGATGGAAACGCTGCGTCGTCTCGCCAATCGTGGGCATATCGTCATCGTCGTTACACACACGACGCTCAATATCAGCATGTGCGACAAGTTGGCGTTGATGGTGCGCGGGCAGCTTACTTTTTATGGACCGCCCAAAGATGCGCTGGCGTTTTTTAACGCGCGCGATTATTCAGAAATTTACAATCGTGTACAGCAGCCGCCGGAACTGGCGATGAGCGGCTCTGTTACCGCCGTGATGCGTTCCCCCAATCGCCCACAAATTACGCCTGATGGAGCGGCGGCCAAATGGGCAGCGCGTTTCAGACAATCGGCGCTTTACAAGAAGTATGTCATTGAACAGGCACAGCAGCCAGAGAGTACGAAAAAGCCACAGGAAACCGCGCTTTCAAATCGACGCTTGCGCATCCAGCGTCGAGGGACGTTCTGGCAGCAAACTCGCACTCTCACAGAGCGCACGCTGATACTGGCGCTGCGCGATGTACGAACGATTTTAGCGATGCTGATTGTGCTGCCGTTGGTGGGGCTGTTCCTTGGCTTGATTAACCTTGATAAGATCGACAATGGACGCGGCAGGATGCTGGTGGATCGCTTTGAGGGTGACAACGCGCTGGCAGTTTTTATGGATCGACTACCGCTGAGCGACATTATCACAGATGAGTCGAGTGCTGCGCCACCGCCGCAAGTACGAAAAACAGGCACTTACACTCCGGCGGGTGATGCGCAGCGGCTGTTGTTTATGCTGGCGCTGGCAGTGACTTTGCTGGGTGTTTTTACATCGGCGTATACCATTGTCGAAGAAAAAAGCCTGTTCTTGCGCGAGAGGATGTCGAATCTGCGCATCGCACCTTACCTCGCGTCGAAAGTCATTGTTTATGGTGGATTGGCGCTGATCAGCAGCGCGCTTTCGCTGATTACGCTGTCAGTCGGCGTAGAATTACCAGCGCAAGGTGTGATAACATGGGGACCGCTGGAAATGTTTATCACCCTCGCGCTTACGGCGTTTGCGGGAGTCAGTCTCGGCTTGCTCATCTCGGCAGTTAGCAAGCAGGTCAACACCGTCACCTATGTTGTGCTGGGAATACTGTTTATACAAATTCTATTTGCTGGGGTTCTGTTCCCGATGGAAGGCGCGCTGGAAATTCCGTCGCGTCTGACTGTGACACGCTGGTCATTAGAGGCGTTGGGTAGCACCGCCGATATGCAAGCGCGCGATGCCGAAAGTCATTTCGTTGTCGAGGTACAGCCAGTCAACCCAAGAACAGGCGAAGTTTTGGCAAGCGCCCCAGCCGCGCGCCAGTATTTCCGCGCGCCAACGGCACTCAGCGTTGACTATCCCGCCAGCGCAAGCGGATTGTTAGGGTATTGGCTGGCACTTTTGGCTTTTTCAACAGTTTTCCTTGTCGGAGCAGGGTATGCGCTGCGACAGGGTGAGAGCTTTTAATTTAAGGAAGCATCTATGGTTAAATTCACTCGTATTCTCTTATTGATCGTGATCCTGATTTTTGCCGTCTCATGCGGCGGCAGCCCCACCGCTACATCTCAGCCGAGCGCTACAGCGACGACTGAAGCCACGAGTGAGGCGAGTGCTGAGCCAACGGCTGAAGGAACTGCTGAAGCCGCTGATGTTGTGGTCGAACCTGTCGATCCTACACCCTCACCTGCTCGTCCCGTGATTGAACCGGGCGCAGGAGATCAAGGCGAAGCGTCAATCGATGGGACAGCTATCGTCATGCCGACGTTTGAGCCGCCGACGACGCTGGAAGAGCTGATCGCGCAGTATCCCGATTTGCAACCTTATCTCGATCAGGTCAGTGGTCAGGTTGTGGGCGATATGGACTTCGCGCAATTGTATGAACACATCATTCAGATTTATGAGGAACATGGCGCTACGGGTGTTGCCGTTTTCCTCGAAGATTCAGGGATTCTGGAACAGCTTGGTATCCCGCTGAGCTATCTCGATTTGCTGACTGCTTATGATGAAGGTGGTCTGGAAGCGGTTGAAGCGATGGCGCGCACGCGCAATATTATCAACGCCAATGATGAGCTTTCCGCTTATCTCGCAATTGACTCGCAGGAAAATCTGGCTGAAGTTACCGCTGCACTACAAGCACTCGGCGTCACCGTATATGATTACCTTGTGAACACCGATGAGCTTCAAATCGGCATCCCGCTGGATATTCTGGCACAATACCAGACACCCGGCAGCTTGCTCGACTATTTAGTCAGTATCGCTAATACCGAATATGTCGTCGGTTTCCGCGTACCTCAACCGGTCATCAGCGACAGCTTTGATATGCAGGAATTTGAGTCGACGGGTGGCGATTTTGTGGGTGCTGATGACTGGTTTGCCGCAGGTTATACGGGACAGGGAATTCGCGTCGGTATTCTGGATTTGGGATTTGGCGGCATTGCAGATCAATTAGGGGAAAATCTTCCTGAGAATGTGACCGCAAATTTTAGCCTTGATCGCCTTAACCGTCAGGCAGAAGATCACGGCACTGCCTGCGCGATGGTAGTTCACCGTGTCGCGCCGGACGCTGAGTTGTTCATCGCCTACTATGACGGCTCCTATAGTGGGCTTCTCGACGCGCTGGAATTCCTTCGTGAAAACAACGTGCAGGTGATCAACCACTCGGTGGGTTCGCCGGTCGGTCCGCGCGATGGCACCTGGGGCGATTCGGTCATCGTCGATGACTTTGTGCGCGAAACAGGTGTGCTGTGGGTCAACGCGGCAGGCAACTCCGCGCAAGGATACACCGCGTGGGAATTCAGCGAAGGAGACGATAATCGGCATGATTTCGGGCGCAACGATTACTACCTGCCCTTCATGACCGGCGCGCCCGTCACGAGCGTAATCATGAACTGGAACGGCGATTGGAACGGCGGCGAGGAAAGCAACTATATCTTCACAATCTATGACGAAGATGGTGAGGAACTTGCCGCTGCCGCTGAACCGCGTCGTGGTCGCAGAAATGACTTTCCATTTCAGGCGATTACCTTTGAAAGCACACCGGGCGGTATTTACTACCTGTCTGTTGAACGTGATCGCGGTAACGACGATAACATCTTTGAAATCTTTGTGACCAACGGGCTTTTCCCTGATTGGGCGGTCATGGCAGAAAGATCAATCCTCGTGCCTGCTGATGCTTTTTCGTCATTCACCGTCGGCGCTACAGGCTTGACCAGTGACACACTGGAAGAGTACAGCTCCCAAGGTCCAACGATGGATGACCGTATCAAGCCCGATATTGCAGCCCCAACAGGAGAAGTCGTACCCGGTTATCGTGAAGGCTTCTTCGGCACCTCCGGCGCGGCACCTCTGGCGGCAGGCGCGGCGGCACTCGTTTTACAGCGTTTTCCTGAGATGACTGCTCCCGAAGTGCGAGCGTATTTGATTGAAAATGCGGTTGATCTCGGAGATCGCGGCGAAGACCCGCAGTTCGGCGCAGGTCGTCTACAACTGCCTGCCCCCGACGGTCAAACGACTGAACCGACCCCAGACAATACATCGGGTGAACCCTCCGCTACGGTCACTGATTATGACGTAGAATACGGCGTCAAAAGTGACGGCGAACTTGGCATGACGGTTAACCTATCCTTTGAACTCAATAACTTTGAAGGGCGTGAGGTTTGGGCGGCGATCCTGTTCCGTGATACTGAGGGGAGCGCGCTTGAAGTTGTCGATGAGGATTATCGCATAGGGGATACTGTCGGTACTGGAACGAGTGTGCGTGTCCGTTCTGGTCGTACATCCTTCAGCGATGTCTCTTTCTTCATGCCCTACGCAGCACTTGGCGACTATGGTCCTGGCACTGAGTTGAACTATATCGTCGCTATCATCGATGTATCCGACACAGATAATGTCGTCATTCTGTGGCAAAGTGATCCCGCGACCATTACCTTCCGCTAAGTACGAAATTTCACGGGCTTATCCACAGTGGGTAAGCCTGTTTCTTTTTCAGTCAACACATTCCGACTTTCCAGATCAAAACCTCACAACTCCTTTTTCATGACAACTTGCACAAAAAATTCGGTGTGCGGGAGCTAATTCATTAGAATCGGTTGGGAAATTGAATTTCTAACCGCAAAGGCGCAAGGAACACAAAGGGGGGAAATTGAACCACCGAGAACACCGAGAAATTTTAGAGAAAACGCTGTGAAATTGTGTCCCAGTAAACATTACATCTCGATTTATCGAACAGGTTCAGGGTGCGTAACGTCAGTTAGTTACCGAGCGAGGGTTGTTTATTCGACTACCCGCACGGGCGTCCCCACTTCTGCAAAGTTAAAGAACCATTCGGCTTCGTCAACGGGCAAATTGACACAACCGTGACTCATCGGACGCCCGAAACTGTTATGCCAGTATGTGCCATGAATCCCATAACCGCGATAGAAATACATGACGTAAGGAACCTGTGGCAAGAAATAGTCATCACCTTGCATGT
The DNA here is from genome assembly GCA_937870805.1 of uncultured Chloroflexota bacterium. Classification (GTDB taxonomy): domain Bacteria; phylum Chloroflexota; class Anaerolineae; order Aggregatilineales; family Phototrophicaceae; genus JACAER01. The sequence continues at coordinate 304 of CALMZT010000233.1, read as the reverse complement.
CGTCTGTGACATACTTCACGTAGATATTGTAATCTCCCAAGACGGTTGGTGTATCAGGTAAGCCCGTTGAAGTAAGATTTGAACGAACAAATTGACCATTGTCGTAAGCATAAATTCGCTGCTGGCTTACAGATACCAGGATTGATCGACCATTATTAGTCGGTGCAGGTGGCGCAGGTGGCACATAAACACCTCCCGCCGGAATGACCAATTCCTGTCCCTCAAAAATAAGGTCGGGATTACTGATGCTGTTTATGCTCAAGATATCCTCGATGGAGACGCCATACTCACGGGCAATGAGACC
>CALMZT010000232.1 GCA_937870805.1 uncultured Chloroflexota bacterium | reverse complement strand
GCCCAAGTGTATTCGCTCCCTTTCACTCCCCTCGATTCTACATAATGTGCGGAAGACCCGTAATTTTGACTCGCGTTTTGTCAAAATTGACGGGGCAAAACTATAAAATTACACCTTTTGAGCAGGGTCAGCGTGCTAGGCTGAAAGCGTCAGTACGATGCGAGGATGTACTTTGAACGATTATATGCCAAGTTCGCAGATTGAGAAAAAGATCGAGAACACATCATCACAAAAGCAGACCGGTTTTAAACAACTGGATTTGACCATAGCGTATCGAGCTTTGATCCAGTCCTTTGTTCAATCAGACGAGATAACCATCTCTGAGATCGAAACCGAGAAGCAGGATGAAAATGTGTACGACAACTCGTGAGATTGTCGTACACGTTGTAGACTCACCTCACCAATTACTTGCCATTGTACGTCTATCGGCGTACAATCAGATTGATGAGGCTCATTATGACGGAGAACCTGCTCTCACCAGCACAGGCAGCGGAGATCGCCGGATGCCACAAGGACACGATCAGACGTGCTGTTCATTTCGGATTGCTCAAGGCGCAAAAAGTTGGACGGGTTTTTGCGATCTCACCAGAGCATCTCAATGAATGGATCGCAGTAGGAATGCCAAACCACCGGCGAAAATCAACACGCAAAGTGAAGATCGAAGAACAGTCACTTAGCGACAAAGAAATCAGTGAAGAACCATAAACATGAGGAAATAGGCTGATGCCCGCTAAGAGGAAGTATCAATCCCAGGTCAAAGTTGAACATCCGACAATGTCGGGAATGCTGCCTGTAGACCGTGCTGTGGCGGTATATTATCGTCAATCTTCAATGAAGCAGGTGGGTAACATTTCGACGGATATGCAGCAAATTGACCTTCCTCGCTATGTAGCTTCACTTGGCTGGAGCGCAGATGAAATCATCCTGATTGATGAAGATGAAGGCGTGAGTGGAGCAAAGCGGATTGATGAGCGCAAAGGCATGAGTCGTTTATTCGACCTGATTATCACAGGGAGAATAGGATCTGTCGTGGCACAAGCGGAGGATCGTCTTTTCCGCGATGAAACCCAGATTCAGGTCAATGTGTTTATTGATGCCTGTGTAAAAAACAATGTCCGTGTAATCACACCCTATTTCAAATACAATTTTGCCGACAAACACGAAGGTCCTTATCATCGTTTATTGTTTCGCATGAGAGCCGAGCAAGCGGCAGATTTCTTAAACTCGTATGTGCGTGGACGCTTAGTTGCCGCCAAAGAGCGCATGATGCTGCTCGGTATGTGGATGGGCGGGAACATCAATCTTGGTTTTATGGTAGACAACCGAAAATACCTGCCAAGCGGTATTCCTAACCCTAATTGGCGCAAATTTGAGCCGTTTGAACCTTGTGCAAAAGTGGTTGTTAAACTATTCGACACCTTCGTTAGCTTTGGCGGCAATCTTCGCAAAACCCTCGCCTATGTCTATGAAAATGGACCACACTTCCCTGATTTCGATGACCCTGATTTTCAGCGGAGTGTGCCGCCGGGTTACATTTGTGATAAGCCGATGCGAATGTTGAAACGCGGCGGGGTTTATTGCCCAAGTAGAATGGCGATGGTCAATATGATGACGAATGCTGTTTACATTGGGCATTGGATGCACAAAGACCGGGTCGTTCAGTGGAAAAATCATCCAGCTATCGTATCGGGGGAATTGTTCTATCGTGCGTTTAATTATCTGTCGCCCTATACTCTCACAGGTGAACCAAATCTCGATCACGCACCACCCTTTCGCCGTGAGCGGTCAAAAGAAGATCGAGATGAAGCAAAACCTATTTACAAAGGTTTGATCGGAACTTACCACGAAGGCGAATGGCGGCAGGCAACTGCATGTTGGAGTCCAGGCATGAAGGCATATGCCTACTCTACTAAACGAAATGATTTAGCGACCAACCAACATACCCTCTGGTCTCGACGCTGTGATTACTTCGATCAGGTCATCACTGAGATGATGCACAATAAGCTTCGCAAAACGTTTGATCCAAAAGTCTGGGAAGATGTCTTGGCGAACACCGAAGAAGATTTCGATGCGGAGCGCCGCTCACTGACAACGCAGAAAACAACTGTCACACAAAAAATGCAGACTATCGTCACAAATTTTAGCTATGCTCATACTCCATCCTTGCTCCAGGCGCTTGAACAGGATTACCTGAATTACGAGCAAGAACAAGTCCGATTGCAGAACAAGCTCGCTGCGCTGGAACGACGAGTACAGCGCCGCGAAGCGTTGATACAACTGGCTCATCAAGCCGAGAATGTACTGGCAAACTGGCATCAGATGAATTTGAAAGATCAGCGCATTGTTGCTCACGCCTTTATCGTGCGAATTGTGGTTACACCAACGGGAAAACATCGCGTTGCCGATGTTGAAATCCAATGGCGTGACGAAAGCACCAACAAGTTTGTTCTGCCCTATCGCGCCGATAAATGGACGCTGTGGATACCCGAAGAGGTTGAACGACTAACCGAATTGCTGGAACGGCAAGCAACGCAGGTTGAGATGGCTCAGGCGCTCCCTGAACGGAACTGGCGGGCGATCCGCATCAAGATTTATGAGATTACTGGCACGCGATCCTTTCACATTGCACCGAAAGTGATCCGTGATGAAGAAACGTATGCAGCCTATCTCGAACGGCTGGAAAGGAAGGAACAGAGCCAGCGGCATACAGGCAGCGCACGCTGGCAGGAATCAGAGATGAACAAACTGGATGAGATGTTGACAGCAGGGGCAACGCAGCTTGAGATTGCTGCTGCGTTGCCCCATCGTAGTTGGCAAGAAATCCGTAGACGGAGTATTATTTTGCGGGGTCCGGGTTTTGCTGTACCTGAGACTGGACAGTTGGAAGATCAGGAGCGGATTTCGGAGTATCTGGAGCGTAATCCTGAGGCAGCCGGAGCGATGTCCCTTTTAATTTCAGAGAATTGCTCACGACGAACACACTGCTAAACGCCATCGCCGCCGCTGCGAGCATGGGAACAAGCAATCCGGCAATCGCCACAGGAATCAGGATGATGTTATAGATGAACGCCCAGAACAAATTCTGGTAAATCGTGCGCATCGTCGCCTTGCTCAACTGTATCGCGCGCGGCACACCCATCAAATCGCCACTCATCAGCGTCACATCACTCGCCTCTATCGCAATATCTGTGCCTGTGCCAATGGCGATACCCACATCCGCTTGCGCCAGCGCTGGTGCATCGTTGATGCCATCGCCCACCATGCCGACTTTCTTCCCACCCGCTTGCAATGTCTTTACCGCAGCGGCTTTTTCACTTGGCAGCACTTCCGCCAGTACACGCTCAATCCCAACCTCACGGGCGATGGCTTGCGCGGTCTTCTCGTTGTCGCCCGTTATCATCACCACTTCTAAGCCCATGTCTCGCAGCATCTTAACGGCTTCGCGTGAACTTTCTTTTACGGTGTCGGCAATACCCATCACACCCGCTGCTACGCCATCCACCGCCACGCCGATGACCGTCCTTGCATTGGCTTGCAGCGTTTCGGCTTGGACTTCTGCGTCTGTTACATCAATTCCTTGTTCGCGCAGATAACGTAGGCTGCCGACCAGCACAATTTTGCCATCTATCGTCGCGCGAATGCCACGCCCGGTTTCTGATTCAAAGCTCTGCGGTTGGCTGACATTTAACGACTTCTCTTGTGCTGCTCTCACCACCGCTTGCGCCAGTGGATGCTCACTGCCACGTTCCGCCGTCGCTGCCAGACGCAGCAAATCGTCAGTATTATAGCCATTCAGCGGCACAACATCCGTAACACTCGGTTCGCCTTTTGTGATTGTGCCTGTTTTGTCCAGCGCGACGATGTTCAGGCGCTGTGTGATTTCCAATGCTTCGCTGTTCTTGAACAGGATGCCCATTTCCGCGCCCTTACCTGTACCGACCATCACCGCAGTTGGCGTCGCCAAACCTAGCGCGCACGGGCACGCGATCACCAGCACGGCAACAGCATTAATCATCGCAGCGGTGAAACCCACCTGCCCAATAGTCAACCAGCCCAGGAACGTCAGCGCCGCCAACACCAACACGATAGGCACAAACACGCCTGATACCTGATCGGCAATGCGTTGAATTGGGGCTTTCGAGCCTTGCGCCTGTTCCACTAAACGCACAATCTGCGCTAATGCTGTCTGCGCACCGACATGCGTGGCTTCGATGATGAGACGACCTTGTTTGTTGACCGTCGCGCCAATCACGTTGCTGCCAGCGCTCTTGTTGACAGGCAGACTTTCCCCCGTCAGCATCGACTCATCCACCGACGAACGCCCTTCGATGACCACACCGTCTACGGGAATACGCTCACCCGGACGCACGACCAACACATCGCCTTCAACGACATCATCAATGCTGACTTCCACCTCTTCCCCATCACGCAGTAAATAAGCCGTGCGTGGTGCAAGCCCCATCAGCTTCTTGATGGCTTCGCTGGTGCGTCCTTTGGCGCGCGCTTCTAAGAGCTTGCCTAGCGTAATCAGCGTCAAAATTACTGCTGCTGTCTCGAAGTACACATGTCCAATCAAGGGTTCAATGTTGAAAGTAATGCCGATCAACACAACAAGGCTGTAGATGTACGCCGTTAGCGTACCGATAGCGATCAGCGTATCCATGCCTGTCGTACCATTGCGCGCCGCTTTCCACGCGCCAACAATGTACTGCTTGCCAACGATGACTTGTACAGGCGTCGCCAGCAGCGCGAACAGAAACGCCCAACCCTTCCACATGAACCACGGCACATCTGCATTCGCCATTGCCATGCCTGCCATTGGACCGACGTAACCGATCATGGCAATATCGCGCGCCATGCTCAGGATAAACAGCGGAATGCTAAACACTGCGCCAATCAACACCAATCGCTCTTGGCGTTGAATCTCGGCTTCGCGTGCGGCACGTTCGGCGTCCTCCGGCTGCGCAGCGTTAGACAGATCGAGCACGCCATAACCTGCCGCTTCCACCGCTTTCACAAGGTCTGAACGGCGCAAGCTCCCCGGCACATAGCTGACGCTGGCTTTTTCCGTCGCTAGATTCACATTGACCGATAAAATACCCGGCTGTTTGTTAATTGCCCGTTCCACGTTGCGTACACACGAAGCGCATGTCATCCCCGTAATCGGCATCTCTATCGTTGCCTGTGCCACGCCATAGCCAGCACCAGATACACGCTCAATCATCTTGTCAATTGTCGTCACTGAAGGGTCATAGCTCACTGTCGCACGTTCCGTCGCAAGATTTACGTTCGCCTCGGCAATGCCTTCAGTCTTCTGCAACGCGCGTTCCACATTGCGCACACAAGACGCACAGGTCATCCCCGTGATTGGCAGTTCAATTTGTTGCACACTCATGTCATCTTCTCTCTTCACTCATCCCCCGCTTTGCAGGAAAATGATGTGTTTATAGGCAACCATTGCTGTAGGGGCGCAGCGTGCTGCGCCCATCATCCCATGCTTACGCCACCGAATAACCCGCCTGCTGAATCGCAGCAATCATCTGCTGTTCA
>CALMZT010000231.1 GCA_937870805.1 uncultured Chloroflexota bacterium | reverse complement strand
TACAGAAAATAGAGGAATAATCAGTCCCAAACTGTTGCCCAAACAGGTTAGTAGCGAACTGGAGCGTACTCAAAGTCCCAAGTAGGCTATTTACTGCTGTCCAGTTGGGCTAAGACAAAACCCCACACTTGAAGGATGTCTTGTGGCTCACCCTGATTTACGCTCTTAATAAGCGCTATCGATAGATAGTGTGTAATAAGATTTTATCAAGGAGCGTTACCGATGGCTGGAAAGCAAGGTAATCAGGGTAACAGTAGACGTGGGTTTGCCAGTATGGACGAAGAAAAGCGGCGCGAGATTGCCAGCAAAGGCGGCAAAGCGGCTCATGACAAAGGCACTGCGCATGAGTTCACTTCGGAAGAAGCGCGCGAAGCAGGTCGCAAAGGCGGTCAGGCGTCCGGCAATAGTCGTGGCAAACGCGATGTCGATGACGATGATGGTGGCGGACACGCCGGTCCTGCCAACAGCACACAGCGCAGCGGACGGCGTGACAACAACCGATAGGCTCGTCGTCTGCCGACAAGCGTAAGTAAACGGAAGTACCCAACTCGCTCAAACGGGCGAACGTTGGGTACTTTTCATTTTGAGATCATGACCCGCTGAGTACACATTGGTGCTCCCCTACGTATCCACCATATTCCAACTCCCCTGTGATTGAGTGTACTAAACTCTCTGTTTAATGAAAGCTGATCCTACATCGAAAATTGGCGATGGGTCATGTTAGATGGCAAAATCAGCGGAACTACATTTGACAAGGATGGGAATCATCGGTGAGTACCCCTGCGCGTATAAATCCTTTCCTATTATGGTTCAGCCAACGCACGGCAGGCGGCAACAATAGAGCACAACAACTTCGCCGCAGCATACGTGAGAAAGGGTTTATTGATGATCCTGATAACGCTGTGTGTGTTGTGCGAACACCCGTAAGTCTCACAACGCTCCACAATACTCGCGTTGCAGTGACGCAAGAAATGGATCTGTCCGATATTCCCATCATTATCTACGAATTTGATGAGCCTCTTCCCGAAATTATGGTGAATATCCGACGGTTTGGCGTGGCAAAAACGTGGGGTGAAGCGCTAATTTATCGCACAAGTCGCCAACATCTTGAGCCACTCCCGCCCTATGGTAGACTTGAGAGACCTGTCATGTCACCTGATGAGGACATGTAAGATGCTAAATACAAACGATTTACCGACTGAAGTGCAAAGTCTGAATATAGGTCTACCAACAGGATACAGCAAGGTTTTTGAACGTGGTCTGACAAACATTACGCCCTGGTATTTTCTGGACAGTGATGAGTTTAAAGCCGTTTACAAGGGGCTTCGTGAACTCTATCCCAATATGCTGCTTATTCCTTTTGCGAGGCGCTCAGATAACGACGATGTTGCGGGTGTGATTGCACATAGCAACCAACATCCATCCGGTCATATTGCGATTATCCATATGTTCGCGTCTCCTGATTATGCCGTCGATACCACTTTTTCTGATTTTTGGGATTGGTTTCGGGCAGCGATCAACGAGATGATTGAGACTAGCCAATAAAACAGGAGTGGCAATGCAAATACACTGCCGGTACTGCGCTGCGGAAATCCCCCCAGAAAACATCAACCTCGACAACCTGGTAGCGAAATGTTCTAGCTGCAACGCGGTGTTCAGTATTGCTGGCGAGTTACGGATGGCAGAGGGCGAAAAGCCGAAGAAGTCTCAGAGACAAAGCGTGCCCATGCCCAAGTACGTACAGGTAGAAGAAACGCCAGGCGAACTAAAAATCACACGCAAATGGTTTTCGCTACTGCAAGTGCCGCTGGTATTCTTCGCTGTCGTTTGGAACGGCTTCATGCTGTTTTGGTACAGCATCGCCATTTCTACCGGACAGGGGCAGATGGCACTGTGCGGGACGCTGCATCTCGCTGTTGGCTTGTTCCTGATTTATACGGTGGCGACGAATTTTGTGAACTCGACGCTGATTACCGCCAACGCTGAGCAGCTAGACATCCAACACGGACCTATACCAGCGATGGGCAATAAGACATTGACGGCGGTGGACATCGTGCAGGTGTATTGTAAGCAGACTATTCATCGCGGCAAGAATTCGACATCGGTCACGTATGAAGTATTGGCGATTATGAACGACCAACGCCGCGAAACGCTGTTGAACGGACTTTATAACGCGGAACAAGCGCTGTACATCGAACAGGAATTGGAGCGCTTTTTGGGTATCGAAAATCGTCAGGTACCGGGCGAAATGGGGACATATTAATGGTGTATCGCATTGGTTCAGCGCAGGGGTTTTATGGCGACGACGTGACGAAAGCGCTGCCGATGATCGAAGGTGGGCACGTCGATGTGGTGTGTTTTGAGGCGCTTTCGGAACTCACGCTTGCCATCTTGCAGAAAGATAAGCTGGCTGATCCCAGTCGCGGCTACACGTTTGATTTGCGTATCATCGCGCATCAGATTTTACCAAAGGCTTTTGAGCGCAAAATCCCGCTCATCAGCAATGGCGGCGGCTTGAATCCGCAGGCGGGCGCAGAGATGATACGCGAGACAGCGGCGAAACTGGGGTTAAAAGGACTGAAGATCGCGGCGATTTCTGGCGACGACGTGCTGGCGCGGCTGCCAGCACTGCAAGCAGTAGGCGAAACGCTGGCGCACATAGAGACGGGCGAAAAAGCTAGCGAAGCCGCGAACCAAAACTTTGTCACTGCGAACGTATATTTAGGTGCTGCACCGATTGTTGAAGCGCTGCGAAATGGCGCGGACATGATTCTCACGGGGCGCGTGGCTGACCCCTGCTTGTATCTCGCACCGTTGATCAGGCATTATGGCTGGGCGTGGGATGATTGGGACAAGCTGGCATCGGGCATTGTGGTGGGTCATCTGCTGGAATGCACGGGACAGGTAGTCGGGGGCAACAGCCTGGCAGCGCTGGATTTGGTGGATGCGCGCGATTTGCCGCATTTGGGCTATCCGATTGCGCACGTAGAAGCGGACGGCAGCTTTATTGTGAGCAAAACGCCCAACACGCTGGGAGTCATCAACAGCAATACGGTGAAGGAACAATTGTTATACGAAATCCATGACCCAGCGAACTACATTACGCCTGACGTAGTGGTGGACTTCACGACGCTGCGGTTGCAAGATATGGAAGAAAATCAGGTGCGCGTGACAGGCGTAACAGGCAAGCCGCGCCCTGATAAGCTCAAGCTGAATATGGGACGGCTGGAAGGCTTTTCACGCGAACTCATTTTCACGGTGGGTTATCCTGAAGCGTGGCGCAAGGTCGAGCAAATGAAGGCGGTGATTGCCGAAACATGGCAGGGCTTGCCAATCAATCGCGTGGAGTTCAGCTATTTGGGTGTCAACAGCTTGTTCGGTGGCATGTCGGCAGTTCCCGAAGACCCGTTGGAAATCGTTTTGCGCGTGATCTTCACGGCGAATGACAAGGACACGCTGAAAACGGCGGTGCGGCGCATGATGGGCAACGGCTTGAGTGGTCCGGCGGGCATGAGCGTGTCAGGAACGACAGTAGGCGCAGAACCAAGTACGATTGTCGGCTTGTTCCCGACGCTGGTGAGCCAAGAGTGTGTAACACCACAGATTGAGTATTTTGAGGTCTAACGATGAAACGACTGTATGATCTCGCGTTTGGGCGTTCGGGTGATAAGGGCAACATCGCTAACATCAGTGTGATTGCGCGTTCGCCGGAAGCATATCAGGAAATCAAAGGCAAATTGACGGCAGAACGAGTCAAAGCATATTTTGGCGAACTGGTGAAGGGTGATGTCGTGCGCTACGAACTGGACAACATCGAAGCGCTGAACTTCGTGCTGCACGGCGCACTGGATGGCGGTGGCACACGCTCGACACGTATCGACCCACTAGGTAAATCTCTGGCGGGCGCACTACTCTACATGCCCTGGGAATAAGGGTAACGGAATCTCGTGAGGAATTAACCGTAGAGGACACCAAACTTGAGTGACAAGCACAAAGACCGTCGCCTAAAAATGCGGCAGGAATTTGAACAAATCTTAGTAAGCCTTATTGGAATGGAATGTTGGAGTTGCACTGTTTTTTATCGTGAAGATACAACTACTATCCTGAGATTTGGTGAAAAATTGTTCCGTGAAATTCAGGATCAATATCTAGGGAAGGCGCGATATATTCCAGAGGAGTCAACAAATTACTACAGCAAAACAAATCTGCTCATGCGTTCCTGTTTTTGGCGAATTTCAGACCTATCAATGCTTCTTTGTACTTCAGAAAACAGCGAAGGTTATATTGATGAATACCTATTAAAGCTTGTCGGACAAAAAGTAGAAAATGCGAAGTTGATAGCGCCCAACAACGATCTTGCGATAGTTTTTTCCAATTCCCTAACCCTTCAACTCTTTTGCAGACGGAAATTAGATACAACTGACAAACTCTCATATTTCCCCGCCTATGAAATTTATACACGAGGGCTGAATTGCAGTGTCAGACTGGATGGGAGCGTCGGTTGCAGCGTACTTCCTGTCGGTGACGCCTAAAGGATAAGCTAACAGAATGCAATCAGGAAGCTATGAATTTGAAACACTCGCCATAAAAATGGATGGGTTTGTAGCTAATATCACCCTCAATCGTCCACACGCCAAGAATGCCATGAACATGCAAATGGTCGCCGATTTGCTAG
>CALMZT010000230.1 GCA_937870805.1 uncultured Chloroflexota bacterium | reverse complement strand
AGGGACAAGCGTACAGGGCTGAGCAGCGGGCGAACACACAGGTTCGCCCCTACAATGACGTTTCTGACCTTCCTTGATCCAATTCGCGATTTTGATGCAATCGCCCTGAACTTGTTGATTAAAACTCACCATGTATCATATCATAGCGGTATACCGAAAATAGGCGGAAGGAAATCGACTCATGGCTGCTTCGACTTTACGCGAAGTACCGGGTCCACGCGGGCTGGCGTCGCTGGCAACGAACTGGAAATTCATGCGCGCTACGGGACTGCCTCACAACACCATTCAGCAGGTTGTGCGCGAACACGGTGATGTTGCGCGCCTGAACATTGCTGGACACATCCTGTATATCGTTTCAAACCCCGATCTGATCCAGGAAGTGTTTGTTAAACGGGTTCAGGAATTTCACAAGCCCGGCGTCGGCTCTGATAAGCCGCGACTGCTGACGCACTTTTTAGGTGATGGCATTCTCACCGCCGATCACGAAAACTGGCGTCCGCAGCGCAAACTGATTCAGCCGCTGATGCACACCAAACAAATCGAAAGCTACGCTGATACGATGACTCGTTTTGGTGAACGCCTGATTCAACAGTGGCAGCATGGCAGCCAGCGCGACATTCACGCCGATATGACGCAGGTCACGATGGAGATCATCGCCGCGACGATGTTCGATGCGCCCACTGACTCGGCAACACAGGTGCAAGATGCTGTGAAGCTGGGACAAGCCATCGCCGTTGCCGAAATCACACAGCCGATTGAACTGGGGGGTTGGTTCGTACGCAAGAAGGCGGAAAATATCCGTCATGTGAATGAGCAGCTTGATTCGGTTGTTCAGTATTTGCTTGAAGAACGCCGCATGAACAGCGACAAAGAACGCAATGACCTGCTGACACTGCTGATGAACACGACTGATGAAAATGGCAAGCCCGTCTCGTATTCCTTCATCCGCAACAACATCCTCACTTTGTTCGTCGCGGGACACGAAACCACTGCCAATTCGCTGACGTGGGCATTTTATTACCTAGCGAAAAATCCCCAGATCGCGGAGAAACTGTATCACGAACTGGATACCGTTCTCGCGGGGCGCGCGGCAACGTTAGCGGATTTGCCACATCTGCCGTATACCTTGATGGTCGTCAAAGAAGCGATGCGTATCGAACCCGCCGTGTCTGCCCTCACGCGCTATATCACGGACGATACGGAATTGGGCGGTTATCGCCTACAGGGAGACAGCACCATCTTTATCCCGATCTATCAGGTACACCACGATGCACGCTGGTGGTCACAGCCCGATGTGTTCAATCCAGAGCGTTTCGCCCCAGAGGAAGAAGCCAAGCGTCATAAGTATGCTTACATGCCGTTTGGCGGCGGTCCGCGTGTCTGCATCGGCAATCACTTCGCTATGATGGAAGGGCACATTTTATTGGCGACGATTGCCAGCCGCTTTAAGGTCACACTGGCAGATACACATGAGCCTGAACCTATCCGCCTGATTACCACCTTCCCCAGGCACGCGCTGAACGTCACCGTCGAGCAGCGTGAACCTGTGAAGGTGCTGGCGTAGTACAACCCCTCTCCCTAACCCTCTCCCCATTGCATGGAGAGAGGGAACAAAGCAACAGCGCCCTCGTCTTTAAGTCCCTCCCCACGTCAGTGGGGAGGGCTTTAGGGCGGGGTAAAGGGCTAATCCCAACACACCCACAGC
>CALMZT010000229.1 GCA_937870805.1 uncultured Chloroflexota bacterium | reverse complement strand
GTTGGAAACCCGTGAACGGGTTGGACGATTAGAGACGGAGTAAAGGAAGGGCGTCTACCTTTGTCGGGCGCACACGTAGGTGCGCCCCTACGAATGCGTACTTCGTCCTATATGATTAAAGAGCATATACACCTGGAGCGGTACACTGCGTAAGGTGAGTCATTCAATTATAGGACTTTCGCTCGCAAGTTCATTTACCCCTATCCCCAGCCCTTGCTCCATGCAATGGGGAAAGGGAGCAACACAGGAACGCACGCCGTTTTAAGTCTCTCTCCACGCAGTGGGGAGAGATTTAGAGAGGGGTAAAAGCGAAAGTCCTAAATCATTTGCAAATTCATTCAATCAATGTAAAAAGATTATATCTTTTGCCAAAGGTCTGTCAAGTTGGGTGGTTTTAGCAAATAGAAGAGGTTGTCGAGAAAAGGTATCGCCCATGCGGATGCGGGAGTCGTCCTCACCAAAAGTCATGTCCAACAAGAGATGGGCGTTATTGTGCAGATGAGTTTGCCTCGTGACTTTTCACTGAAATCACTGACTTTTTGACAAACAAAATGAGGTTTGTTATATTTGCCTGTAGAATAGCTGTACATCTAGACAGATATGCAGATGACAAATTTCAAAAAATTAGAGCGTAAACCCCTTTCTGAAGCCATCGCCCAACAAATTGAACAGGCAATTTATGACGGCACATTTGCCGTTGGAAGCCAACTCCCCGCCGAGCAGCAGCTTGCCAGCCAGTTCGGTGTCAGCCGTAATGTTGTGCGGGAAGCCTTTAAGCACTTGAAAGAGCGCGGTTTGATTGACATCCAAAATGGCATGGGCGCTTACGTCTCACAGCCAACGTCTAATATGACCAGTAGCGCGCTGGGTCGCTATCTACGGATGCAAGATCACCTCGACATCATCACCGACTTATATGAAGTGCGGCGGCTGATCGAAGGTGAATCGGCGCGCATGGCAGCTTTACGGGCGACTCAAGACGATTTGGATCATTTATTAGGATGTGTCGAGCGGATGGAACGGCACGCTGGCAATGTCAATGCGTGGGCAGATGCTGATCTTGATTTTCACCTTTCATTGGCGACGGCATCGGGCAACAGCCTTTTTCCGGTGTTGTTACAACCTCTCGTAGATCACTTGCGCGAAGTCATCATGGAGGGATATATGGAGCCGGGTGCGGCAGAAAGGGGATTAGAAGCACATCGCAAAGTATATCTATGTATCAAGGCTCAGGATACAGAGGGAGCGCACAGAACCATTTTGGAGCATCTGCGCGACTCCGAGAGGCGTGTTGAACGGTTAACTACCCACCAGTCCGCCTCGTAGAAACTATTCGCACAAAAGTAATTTGAAATGGAGTTTTTGAGATGAAACGTTTGATTTTGCTATTGGTCGCAGTATTGTTGACCTTTAATCTGGTGTCGGCACAAGATGCTGCGCCAATCCGCATTGGGCTTGTGCAGCTCGGTACCGATAATGCCTTCTGGATTGCGCAGGTGGCTGGTGGGCAAGAAGCTGCGCGCCGCAATGGTTTTGAGTTGATTGTGACAAGCGGTGAAGGTGATGTGACGCGCCAGGTCGCCGCCTTTGAAGATTTGGTCAATCAAGGGGTGAACGCGATTGCCATCAACCCGCTGGATGCCAGCGCCTTTGGTCCGGCGAAGGAAGCTGCCGCCGCCACGTATATTCCGGTGGTGTAATTGTTTAGCACGATTGAAGGATGCGTGACAACACTTGGTTTTGAAGAGCGTATCAATGGCGCGCTGGTGGGGCAGTACGCTGTCGATTTGTTGACCGCAAAGTATGGCGAACCGCGTGGTGAAATTGCCATTTTGCTCGGGGCTTTAGGGCAAGACATCAATACTAATCGTTCCGGTGGCTTTACCGATGTCATCGCGCGTTATCCTAACATTACTGTGGTCGCCGCAGAATCTACAGGTAATTGGGAAGCTGACCGCGCCGTTGCCTTAGCGGAAAACTGGCTGACCGCCTACCCTGACCTTGATTTGATCTACGGTTTGAGCGATTCACTTTCGCTGCCCGCCGCTAATGTCTTGACGCGCGCTAGTCGGGATGACATTCTGATTGTGTCGTATGATGGTACGGATGTGGGCTTGGCAGGCGTTGCTGATGGCACGCTGAACAGCACTGTTGCCTTGCTGCCGCAGTACAACGGCTTCTGGAATGGGTATGCGGCGTATCTTGTGGCAACGGGCATACAGTTCCCCTCTACCTATTACATGCCGGGTGCGCTGGTCACAACCGAAAATCTGGCAGGCTTCCAGATGCTCTCTGATGATCTCGCTAATAATATCAGTGTGTTCCCGTTTGAACTGCCTGTGAGCAATATTGTGGCAGATTACGCGGCGCGCGCAACGACGCCCTAACAAATAATATCACAGAGGGGCGACTCAGCGAGTCGCCCCTCTGTCCTTAACTTAATCGTTTTTTGAAGGAACTTTTTGCATGTCTGCTTCCGTCCCTTTGCTGGAAATGCGTGGGATCACCAAACATTTCCCAGGACTCACGGCGCTTGACCAGGTAGATTTCAGTGTGCAGGCAGGTGAAATTCACGCGCTCATCGGGCAAAATGGCGCGGGCAAGTCTACCTTAATGAAGATCCTGGCAGGGGTCTACGGCGCTGAGCAAGGGCAAATTTTCATTGAAGGAAGTTTGGTTCATTTTGACTCGCCGCGTGCTGCACTTGCGGCGGGGATTGGCATCGTCTACCAGGATTTAAGCCTCGTGCCCAAATTGTCCGTCGCTGATAACATCTTCCTGGGGCGTGAACCCGGCGGGCTGGTCATTGATGAAGCCGCCATTTTGCAGCGCACCACTGATTTGCTGAGACAACTTGGCATGAAGGATATTTCCACACGCGCCATTGTCGATACACTCCCCCTCGCGCAGCAGCAGTTGATCGAAATCGCTAAAGTCTTAGCCTATCGCCCACGCATCCTCGTGCTGGATGAACCGACTGCTGCGCTCGCTGAGGAAGAAACCGCTTTATTGTTGAATATATTGCGCGGTTTACGTCAGCAGGGTATTGGTATTATTTATATTTCGCATCGCTTTCTTGAAATTCTGGATATTTGTGATCGCGCGACGGTGCTGCGCAATGGTCAATTGGTGACAGTGGTGGACACTACTAGCATCACCGAACACGAACTGATTGAACTGACGATTGGCGAAAAGTTGCAGGACTTTTTCCAAAGCGACGCCCATAGTGACCAGCATAGTGAAACAGTGTTAGAAGTTGAGCAACTGCGCGTGGGAAATGTCGTGCGCAGCGCGAGTTTTGCCCTTAAACGCGGTGAAATTGTAGGGCTGACAGGATTACTGGGTGCGGGACAAAACGAAGTGGCGCGCGCCCTTTTTGGTGTCATGCCAGAAGTAAGCGGTGTTCTTAAGCGGCGCGGTCAACCGATTTTCGTAGGTTCAGCGCGGGCAGCCATCAAACAGGGCATCGGGCTGCTGACGGAACACCGCAAAACCGAAGGACTCGTTTTAGAAATGAGCGTGCAGGAAAACATTACCTTGCCTTCACTTCGCCGATTTGTAAGTGCTGCCGCTTTGCTACTGCGCCGCAACGAGACGCGCGCTGCTGGCAAAATAGTGACCGAGTTGCGTGTGAAAGCGGCAACTCCTGAGGTCAAAGTGGAGACGTTAAGCGGCGGCAACCAGCAAAAAGTCATTCTGGGGAAGTGGCTGCTGCGAGATTTAGAGGTGTTGATTTTTATTTCGCCGACGCAAGGGATTGATGTCGGCGCGAAAGCGGAGATTTATCAGCAGTTACGAGAACTCGCGGCGCAAGGCAAAACGATTCTCGTCGTATCTGAAGATCATCTGGAAATTCTCAACATCTCACATCGTATTTTTGTGATGTATCGTGGGGAGTTGGCGCGGATTTTCGCGGCAAACGCGGTGACGGAAACCGAGTTGTTGGCAGCAATTCAGGGGGTCACTGCATGAGCGCAAGTTCGCTTCCTATCGCTCATCGCAGCGAAAATAATACCAGCGCGAAACTACGGCGCTTTGTGTCGAGCAACAGTACCTTATTGGTTGCTATCGCGCTGTTCCTGTTTTTCAGCTTGACGGCACAGCCCTTCAGCACACCCAACAATGTTTTCAACATCGTGCGGCAAATGTCCGTCGTTGCGGTCCTGGCAATCGGCATGACGCTGGTGATTTTGATCGGCGGCATTGATTTAAGTGTCGGTTCAAATTTGTTTCTGGCGTGCGGCATAACGGCGGTGCTGCTCGATAGAGGCACACCAGCGGTGACAGCGATTGCGTTAGGTTTGTTGGCTTCATCGTTAGTTGGCTTATTGAATGGACTCCTGGTTGAAATAGCGGGGATTAGCCCTGTGATTGCGACCTTAGGGACGTTGATCGGGGTACGCGGCTTGGCACTGGTCTACATGAACAACGCCCAAATTCGTGTTACCGATGCGTTTTTTGAGTGGGTCGCCATTACGCGCATCTTCCCTATCCCTTCTGCCAACATCACAGGCTTTCCGTTGATTGGCGTGATTGTGCTGGTGTTATTTCTGATCTTCGCACTGGTCATGCGCTGGACAATTTACGGACGCTATGTGTACGCCATTGGCGGCAATGAAACCGCGGCACGATTGTGTGGTGTGCCTGTCAAATTCGTTAAAGTTTGTACCTATGTGCTGTGTGGGTTTCTCGCGGGTATTGGCGGCATGTTGATGGCAGCCTCAACGGGTATCGTGAGTCCCGGCTTGGGTGCTGGCAGCGAATTCTACACGATTGCGGCGGTGATGCTCGGCGGGGCGAGCCTAACAGGCGGCATCGGGCGCGTGGAAAAGACGCTCATCGGCGCATTTATCTTGTACATGGTGCTGAACTACATGACGATACGCCGCATTCCCACCGAATGGCAGCAAGCGGCGACAGGCTTACTAGTGCTTGTCGTTATCGTCAGTAACCGTTTTGCGGGAAGGAGCAAGCCCTCATGAGCGCAAGCCTTTCCCTACGGCGTTACAGCCAATACTTTGCGGAATACGGGTTGTTGGCAGCGTTGGTCGTGATGATCGGCGTGTTTACGGCTGCCAATTCGCGCTTTTTGACGCTGGCAAATATAGGCACGCTGCTGGAACAGGAATCCCCTGTGTTGATCGTGGCGGTGGGCATGACGTTTGCGATTATCTCGCGCAATATCGACCTTGCGCCTGCTTCTATCATCGCGCTGTCAGGCGTTGTGCTTGCCTTTGTCAATCAGTGGACGGGCAGCTTTTTTCTCGGTGTGATCGCGGGATTTGCGGTTACGATTGCGGTAGAAGTGTTTAACGGCTTGCTAATCGTGCGCGGCGGCATTAACCCCCTCATCGTGACGCTGGCGTGCTGGATTTGGGCGCGCGGGCTGGCAGTGAGCTTCACAGGGGGGAATTCCATTGTCGTACAAAATAATGTGCTAACCTTTTTGACCGCGCCGCTGCTTGGCAACTTTAGTCCAGCGATTCTGGTCGCGGTGCTGGCATTCGTCATCGGCGCATTTATCCTCAACCGCACCCGTTTAGGGCGCTACAGCTTCGCGCTAGGCAGCGACGAACGCGCTACCTTGCAAGCAGGGGTTCCGATTGGTAAATACAAGTTGATGTTGTTCGCCTTTTTTGGGGTTTTGGTTGGGGTCGCGATGCTGATTACGGTCAGTCGTTTGGGAGCCGCTGCCCCCGCCGCCGCGTATGGGCTCGAACTCGATGCAATTGTCGCGGTGATTATCGGCGGAAACCCGTTTCAGGGAGGCGAGGGCAATATGCGGCGCACACTGGTGGGAGCGTTGTTTATCGCGGTGCTGAACAATGGGCTTGGCAATCTGGGAATGTTGGATGCCCAAATCGCGGTGTATAAAGGGGTGGCGATTATTCTGGCGTTGTTATTCTCGGCATTTAGCCAACGGTTGACACGGAGCAAGTAGCGATGTTCGATCAACCCTATGGGCACACTCCCTATGAAAAAGCCTTCGGTGGTGACGTATACGGCATCGGCTACGATGAAGCGCGTGCTGCCCGCCGCCCTATTCGCCTGGGCGTGATTGGCGCGGGGGGTGTCGCCCAATCGAAGTATTTCCCATCGGTAGCACGCTTAAGGATGATCTGGGAGCCTGTTCAGATTGCTGCCTTTGCCGAGCCACGCGCTGACCATGCCGCGAAAATTACGGGCGTGTATGGCGGCAAACACTATCCTGATTATCAAAACATGCTCCGCGAAGAAATGCTCGACGGTGTGATTGTGCTGTCACCCGATCACTTACATGCAGAACACAGCCTCGCCTGTTTGGAACTAGGGGTGCCTGTGTTGGTGGAAAAACCCATCACGCGGTCACTGACCGATGCGGGCAAAATGGTTGAAGCCGCCAGAAAAGCCAATTGTCTGTTGATGACGGTGGCGAATAAGCGGTTTTCACCCCCTTATCGCCGCGCCAGGTGGCTGGTGGAACAGGGCGTACTGCAAAACCCTGCCCTCTTTAGTGGCAAGTTCAATCTTGGCTACGATGATGTCGATTTATTTGAGGCGGGAACCATCCACCTGTTTGACCTGGCGGGTTACTTGATGGGGCAAGTGAGCACGCTGAGTGCGGCTGGCGTGCGGCGTTACGCAAAAGGAAAGTATCCGATTGATAACGCGACTGTCACCTTACAATTTGCCTCTGGTGCGATTGGTAATCTCTACACCAGCGCCAGTGCCCTCAGCTTTAAGCCCTGGGAGCGTGTCGAAGTGTACGGCAAGCACGCCTGGCTGAGCGTTGAAGATCAAAACCAGCTCATTCTCTACGATAGCGAAATGGATGGTGCGCGCGTGTGGCAGCCTGTGATCCCCAATACCCTCATCTTTGATGAGGAGTTCGGGGGCTATATGGGTTTAATTCAGAACTTCGCACAGGTGATACGCGGCAATGAAAGTCCCTTAGTCACGGGACAGGATGGCTACGCTGCGTTTGAATTATTGCGCGCCACCCAAATCGCCATCGCGCGCCACGAATGGGTATCATTGCCACTTGATCCCACTGCGGCAGATTCAGAAGCGACGTGCTGGCTAAGTCAAAACTCGTAACGGAGAGCTATGTTCAAATACAGGACTTTCGCTTTTACCCCTCCCTAAATCCCGTCGCTTCGCTTATGCCACTGACGTGGAGAGGGACTTGAACACGCAAACGTTTTTGTTTTCCTCCCTCGCTCCATGTAATGGGGAGAGGGTCGGGGAGAGGGGTATATTGAACTTACAGCGAAAGTCCTGATAGAAACAGGTTGGCGAAAGGGATAAACAAACGATGCCTTTCTTATTTGGAAAACATTATTCGAAAGCAGAATTATTGCGGCATGTTGGGCATATCTCGCAGATCGGCGGAGTACGCCTCACCAGCGAGGAAGATGGCGTTGCGCGCGGCGTGCGTCATGTCGAATTTCGCACTGGCACAGGCTTTCAATTTAAGGTCGCGTTGGAACGCGGCATGGATGTTGGGTTGTGCGAGTATCGTGGGCAGTCGCTGGCGTGGATTCCGTCAACGATGATGCCTGCCCCTTGGTACTTCGAGCAGCAGGAAGCCTTCGGTTGGTTACGCTCGGCGCTTGGAGGATTCAACAACACCTGCGGCATGGTACACATCGGCAACCCTGAAGCCGCTGATGTCTCCCATTACCAGTTTCCGGCGCGCGCTAAAGAAACCTACGGCGTGCATGATCGGGTCGCTATGCTGCCCGCCCAGTTGGTTCGCTATGGTGAACGCTGGGAAGGCGACGACTGTATCCTCGAAGCGCAAGGGCGCGTAACCCAAGCGCAAGCCTATGGCGAAAATCTGGTGCTGACGCGCACCTACACAACCAAATTGGGCGAGTCACGCTTCTTCATGCATGATGAGATTGAAAATGCGGGCTGGCTGCCCACCGAGCATATGTATTTGTATCACATCAATATCGGCTTTCCGGTGATTGCGGAAGGCTCGGAACTCATCGCACCGGTCATGAAGCCGCCTGCTGTCCCTGATGGGCTGCCCGTTGGGGATGCCAGAGAGTACAGCCGTTTCATTGCGCCGCAAAAGAATTGGATGCTGCAAGGCTTTGAGTTAGCGCTAGGCGCGGAAGCCGACGGCAGGGTGCCGTTGGCAATCGTCAACCGGGATGGCTTTGGCGTGTACGTAGTTTACAATCAACGGCAGTTCCCTAATTATCTAGAATGGCGCATGATGGGCGAAGGGCAGTATGCGGTAGGGATTGAACCATGCAGCAATACCTTCGGGCGTGAGATTGCGCGCAATCTTGGGCAATTGATCACGCTGCAACCCGATGACCAACGGGTCTACGATCTGGAAGTCGGTGTCTTGGATGGACACGCCGCTGTTGAAGCCTTCCGCCAGCGGGTGAACGCTCTTCTCCCACACACTGGAGCATAAAACGCTTATGAAGATCGTGCGTTTTGAGACGCTGATGACAAACGCAGGTCTGCGAAATTACCTATTTGTGCGCTTGCACACCGATACTGGATTGACGGGTATTGGCGAAGCCTCTCTTGAATGGCAGGAAAAGACGGTTCAGACCTTCCTCCACGAATGGGTTGAGGGGCGCATTCTTGGGTGTGATCCGTTCAATATCGAGCGCGTCGTTGGGGATCTCATTCGCGATCAGTATCAGGGGGGCGCTACGGTGATGACCGCCATTAGCGCCGTCGAAGTGGCTATGATGGACATTATAGGCAAAGCCTGCGGTCAGCCAATCTATAATCTGCTCGGTGGACGTTATCACTCGTCGATTCCATCCTACGCGAATGGCTGGTACGGTAAAGCGCGTGAACCTTATGAATTTGCCGAACGGGCGAAGGATACAGTGGCGCGTGGCTACAATGCACTTAAGTTTGACCCCTTTGGAGTTGCCTGGAAAGAACTAACCCGCGATGATCTCGAAGAAGTAGTCGATATTGTGGCAGCAGTACGCCAAAGTGTCGGCGACAAAGTACGCTTGATTATCGAATATCATGGGCGCTTAGCGGCACGCTCAGCCATTAACGCCATCCGCGCCCTGGAACGCTTCAACCCATGGTGGAGTGAGGAACCAGTCCCGCCGGAGAACATTGAACTCCTCGCTTCAGTGAAGCAGGAAACGGGAGTGATGATTTCGTCGGGAGAGCGCCTCTACACTGTCGCGGATTTTCAGCGGTTGTTCCAGTTAAGAGCTGTAGACGTGGTGCAGTTTGATGTCTCCCATTGCGGTGGCATCTTGATGAGTAAGAAGCTGGCGGCAATGGCAGCGGTACACGACATCCTGATTTCACCGCATTGTTCCATCGGTCCCGTAGCATTGGCGGCAGCGCTGCATGTTGATGTAAGCACGCCTAATTTCCTGATACAGGAAAGTTTCTCTGAGTTTGATGTTCCCTGGCGCGATACGCTCGTCAAAGGGTGGTCGCCAATCAAGAATGGGGTATTCACGCTTGGGGATGCGCTCGGTCTCGGACTTGAATTGGACGATGACGTAATCGCGCAGCATCCCTACATCCAAAATCCATTCCCCAGCCTATGGGACGCCGATTGGATTACCAATTTCAAACAGGATGCCAAATCATGACCACGCACCGCGAATTAAAGCAAGCCATTATTGATGCCTGTCTGAAGCTCGAAGCACTGGGCTACATTATCGGCACTTACGGTAACGCCAGCGCGCGCGTGCCTGAAGGCTTAATCGTCACCCCCAGCCGTGTCAACTATACTGAACTCACGCCCGAAGACATGGTTACGGTATCGCCTGAGGGAGAGGTACTCGATGGTCAGCGGCTCCCTTCGTCGGAGACATCGGTACACCGCCTGATTCTGAATGCGCGTTCTGATGTCGGCGCAGTCTTCCACACACATTCTTTGTACGCGACTTCCCTCTCTTGCTTGCACCAGACGATTCCGGTCATTGTAGAAGAACAATCACAGGTGATTGGCGCTGAAATTCGCTGCGCGGCTTATGTTCCTGCGGGACAGCACCTCGCCTTAGGGGAAACCGTCGCCAAAACACTTGGCACCAGCAATGCGGTGATGCTAGCAAATCACGGTGTCGTCGCCTGTGGACGCGACATCCCTGACGCCCTGTTCGCCGCCCAGGTTGCCGAACGGGTAGCATATATGTACCTTTCGACCAGCGCCGTTGGCAAGCCTGTGCCTATCCCTCAGGAGCATGTTGAGAGTGAGCGCCATCGCTGGTTATATAAGTATGGCACTGCCGCTGACCGCACTACAGGAAGCTAAAACATGGTTGATGTTTACAGTCTCGGTGAGGTGATGCTGCGTTTATCCCCGCCGCGCTATGAACGCTTGCGACGCGCACGGTCACTCGATATTGTGGTAGCGGGTGCCCAGTTGAATGTCGTGGCGAATCTGGCGCGCTTTGGGGTGTCAGCGGGTTTCATCAGCAAACTGCCGGATAACGAATTAGGGTTACTTGCCCGCGATATGTGCATGAGCTACGGCGTGGACATGACCCATGTTCCGCTTGAACCCGACACCCGCATGGGCATCAATTTTTTGGAGTTTCCGCAAACACCGCGTACACCAATCGCCATTTTTGACCGTAAGCACAGCGCCGCCAGTACCCTTGCTGCTGCTGACTTCGATTGGGGTGCGATTTTGCGGGGCGCAAAGTGGGCGCACACCGATGGCATTGTTCCCGGATTAAGCCAAAACACGCTCGAAGCCACCAAAGCCTATTTGCAAACCGCGCGTGTACTCGGACTGAAAACTTCGTTTGATGTGAACTATCGTGAGCATTTGTGGACACCCGAACGCGCCAGGCAAGTTTGGGCAGAACTATTGCCGCTGGTCGATGTTGTGGTCACTAATCGCGGCGTGAGCGAACTGGTATTTGGCATCACAGGCAGCGATGAAGACGTGGCGCAGCAGTATGCGGAGCGTTTTGCCTGCGAACTCGTAGCCGTCACTAAGCGTGAGATGTTTGGATTGGAGCGCGGCGCGTGGAGCAGCATCGCCGTCCATAGAGGTGAGCTTTTCACAGGCAAACACTTCGAGTTCAATATCGTTGATCGCTACGGAACCGGTGATGTGTTCTGTGCGGGATTGATTTATGGCTTGTTACGCGAGAACGCTGCCTTTGCGCTGAACTTCGCCAATGCAGCCTGCGCCCTGTCCCATACGATTGAAGGCGATATTGCGCACATGCGCGCCGAAGAAGTGCTGCCCTTATTGAATAACACTGTAGATCTGCGCGTCAAACGCTAGAGGAGCGAACATGGATCACATGAGCCGCCGTGAAGAAGTCATCTATTTGACGAAATCAACAGGCGTACTGCCCGCGATCAAGCTTAAGCAAGGAAAGGATTTGCTACCCATTGCTGAGGCGATGATAAAAGGCGGTATCCGCGTCTTAGAGGTGACGATGACGACTCCCGGTGTTTTGGAGGCATTCCGCGCGATTAAATATGCCTTTGGCGATCAACTGCACCTTGCTTCGGGAACAACGCTTGATGCTGCCGCGGCTTATGCTGCAATTCAGGCAGGCGTCAGTATTGTAGTGTCACCTGCTGCTATTCCTGCTGTGATCGAAACTGCGCATCGGTACCAGATAGCATGTTATGCAGGCGCATATACGGCGACAGAGGTCTTACAAGTCTTGTCGTTAGGAGCAAGTATGGCGAAAATCTTTCCGGCGTCACTGGCAGGACCGAAATATATGACTAACCTGCGCATGGTGTACCCGGATGCTAACCTGATTCCGTCGGGGGGTATCGGCTTGGACACCGCCGCTGAATACATCCGCTGTGGCGCGTGTGCCGTGAGCGGCGCGCGGCACTTCTATGATGAGCAAGCTGTCGCCGAGCAGGGACTCGGTTGGGTGACGGAACAAACACGTCACTTTCTAGCGCTCGTCGCTGAAGCCAAACGCACCGCCTATCCTTTACCCTGATTAACCTCCGTTCGATACTGTTAGCGAACTGTTTACCTCTCATCCCCAACCCTTGCTGCTGCGCTTACACCCCAGGGCGATTGCATCAAAATCGCGAATTGGGTCAAGGAAGGTCAGAAACGTCATTTGTAGGGGCAAACCTGTGTGTTCGCCCACTGCTCAGCCCTGTACGCTTGTCCCTACAAAGATGTTGTGAACCCTTGTAACCTTCAAACCAAATTTGATGCGATTGCCAGATGACCCTAGTATCGAGCGCCATCAACACTCAGTCTCCTACACACTGCAACCATGAGCGAAAATAAAATAGGAAAGAACATGTCATTCTTTCCTATTTGGTTGTCAATCTCCGGCAGCGGGGGATGGCTGTTGCGGCGGGGCGAGAGGATTGAAAATCGTTTTGAGATACAGCACTACTTTCTCATGAGGCAGCGTGACCCCATAGAGCGCTGCGCGACAGATGCCGCTGACCATCAGCATGAAGAATAGCAGAACGCCCACATTCGTCAGGCGTGTCACAAGCGCAATTTCGGGCATCCCGAACAGCCCGCGCCCAACCGCGAAGATGCCCAGTAACAGATACAAAAATTGCGGCCAGACCATCGTTGCATAAAAACCGTTCTGACGAACCTTGCTGGTCACTTTATAGCTGGGTTTTTTGTGACGGGATTTGATCGCGATTGAGAACGCTTTAAAATACGTGGCAAAATGACCAATCCAATATTGCCACATCAACTTCAGAAATTCCGGGTCACCGCCCGAAAGCGTTACATAGAACAACAGGCTGATCCCCAACCAGGGAAATAACGCAATCCCCTCAATCGGCAGAAACTGCCCTGTGAGCAGTGAGAGCAGCGGTACGAGCATCAAGAGCGGTATAAAAAAGGTGCTGGTGACGTAAAACAGCCCCAGTTCGGTATACTGCATCCGCTGGCGAAACGTCAAGCCCGCCCGCGTGAGGGGGTTGTTGAAGATAAACAAGCGCCAGGTATCCGCCGCCCATGTGCCTCGTTGTTTGAGCAGACCGGGAATGTCATCGGGCGCTAGACCAATCGACAGAATCTCATTGTGATATTCGGAACGCCAACCCGCGCTGTGTAAAAAATAGGACGTGGTTAAATCTTCGACAATGTTCCAGACGACAAAGCCCCCAATAGATTTAATGGCTTCGATGCGCCAGACCACGCCGCTGCCGCAGGCAAAAGCCGCGCCACCCCCGTTGCGCCCTGGCTGGATACGGTCATAAAACACGCGGTCACGCACGCCAAAGGGATCTCCGGGTGGCGCAACTGCATCTTTAGGGGTCTGCACAAAAGCGATCTTCGGGTCGTTGAAGTAACCGAGGATTTTCTGTAGGAAAGTGCGGTCAATGACCTCATCGGCGTCCTGCGTCAAAATCAGCGTGGCGTTGGGGAATACCTCGTCAATATACTTGAGCGCGCTGTTCAAATTGCCCGCCTTGGCATCCTTTTTAGCCCCTTTGTTGTAACCCACCCCAATCGCCGCTGCCATTTGCTCGACTTCGGCGCGATGTCCATCATCCGAGATAAAAACGTGGAGGCGGTCAGCAGGATAATCCATTTGCTTCAGTGACAACGCGGTCTCTCTTAAAATCTCGACGGGTTCACCGTAAGTAGGGATGACGGCTGCCACATACGGCAGCTCCTCCGGCAGCGGCGGGGGTTGGCTGCGATCTTTCGGATTGAGTTGATTGAGATAGCATAAGGTCATCACGCCAAACGTGCCGCTCACGCCAATCGCGTGGATGAAGGCAATGAATGAAAAAGACTTTAGCAGCACATCAATGCTATGGATGACATAACACTCGCCAATGAAGAATGCCACCGCCCCAACGACGCGAAATGCCCACTTGCCGGAAAAATATTCTGGAAACCACATACAGACAGCAAACAACCCGATCACAATAAACAAGCCGGGTCTGGGCCATAAATAGGGCCATTGCAGCGTGTTGAAGTTAGTCAGCAAGTAAAGATTGAGCACCGATCCCAAAAGGATCAGGCAGAATAGGGAAAGTTGTGGATAACGTTTGAACATCGCGCGCCTCTTCCAATTGATAAATACGGATGACGATAGTTTGACCTGTTGTTAAAACTTGCGGTTGAGGATCCTGGTAAGTGAGCGTATAGCCGTTTTGCAGAAGTGCAGCTTCTAAGAGTCTATTCGTTTCAGCCGTATAATAATCGTCTAAAATGACAAGATCGAAATACTGATCCTGGATAGAAGTAACCATTGCTTCTACACCTTCTAAATTGCTGTATTGCATGAAAAAGGTGTTGGTCCATACTTGCCGGTCAAAAGCACCGAGATCAAAGTAATACTCATAAATGGCAGACTGTTCTGCCAGCACACGCGACTCACGTCTCAAAGGCTGTGTTCGCAGGTAGTCCAGGGCATTGGTCACATCGGGCCAACTGCGCTGCCAGCCCCAGTTACGCGCCAGTGAGTCATTGAGATACCACAGTAAAGTTACGAGCGTAACCAATGCCCAGCTGAACCGCAGCAGCCGACCAAACTTGCGATGGGGGAGACTTAACTGCTGGACAAGGGTCGCCATGAAGTAGCCCGCCAGCGGCGCACAAAAGACCAGCAGATAGACCATATGCTTCCAAAGCGCTTGCACCGTGCCCGTCAGGAGGTGATAAAACGGAGCGACCAGAAGCGACGCCATCAATAAGGGCAGCACCAACAGCAGCAGCCCTCGTACCAGCAGCGGCATCTGCGTTCGATTAAACGGGGCAAACGGGATGAGCAGCGCGCTGATGATCCCTAGCGCGAGCAGGGGTCCCGCTTCGTAGACTAATTCCTGTATGATCGCCCAGGTTTCCAACCCGGCATGGGTAATATTCCGCAGTTCGTTGAACATACGAGCCAGCCCATCGAAGTTCATGACCGCATACTGCGTTAAGATATACGCAATCGGCAGCAGCAGCAGTGTAATGAGTGGCAAAATTGATCGTCCACGCGCGAGGTAGACGATCAAGCCGACCATAAACAGCGGCGGCAGAAACAGGATACCAATATATTTGGAAAGGACTGACAAGCTGGCGCAACAGGCGGTAATGAGCAGCAGATAGACTTGCCAGCGCGGATTATATGCCGATTCGACCAATGCCCATAATGCCGCAGACAGCAGCGCCACTCCGAGCGAATCGTAAACGGCAAACTGTCCCAGGCTGATGCTTGGTCCAGCAACAGCGAACAGCACCAATCCCCATAACGCAGCCTTTGTGCCAAACATGCGCCAGCCAATGGCAAAGACCATCGCTGCACTAAAGGTGCTTAAGAAAGCAGATAGCAAACGCAGGGCTGTATAACCGCCGAGGTTGTCAGCAATGGCGGATACTGCTGGATACAGGACTGAGCCATAAGTCCAGATAATGGGCTGTTGTGAATAATCTCCTGCAAGAATCTCACGTCCCAGCGTCGCATAAATCGCTTCATCGTAGAAAATGGTGTTAAACTGTCTGCCATCGAAACGCAGTAAAAATGTCACCGCTAGGATGACAAAAAATAAGCTGCCGTAGCCGCTGATACGCAGGCGTGTCCTGGGGTGGGTGGTGTCAAAGTAGGTATGGGGAATAACTGTCATCACAGCCGCCTTTTCGATCAGCTTGCCGAATATTCTTTCCTCAGAACGTATCGGCTCGTACTCGGTGGAGCGCCCCGTTTGGGGTGTGACAAATCAGCAATTATTTCGAAGAATTAATTTAT
>CALMZT010000228.1 GCA_937870805.1 uncultured Chloroflexota bacterium | reverse complement strand
GTCGGCAAACGTCCCATGCGTGACCAGAGCGATGCGTTCCTGGGTTTCCGCCTGTTTCCATAATGTGGTTGCGGTACGGATCGCCCGCGCCTGGGCTGCCGCCAGGTCTTCTTCCCCCTGAGTCCCATTCCACCATCCCTGGTCGGTGATGGTCTCCGGCAGATCATAATCGGGGAAACCGGCCATGATTTCAGCGCGAGTCAAACCGGGGAAGCTGGCGACCCCCCGTTCATCCTGATAATCCAGGTACAGGCCGCCGTGTTCGTGAATGTCAATCCATACTTGGGGCTTTAATCCCAATGCTTTGCTAATCGGCAGGCAGGTTTGCAGTGTCCGCAGCATCGGGCTGCAATACAACTTTGTGATGCCGAATCCCGGCGTTCCTTCCCCATATCCGTAAGCGGCGTCGATCAAGATGTCCGGGTTCAGGCCGGATTTCAAATGTCGGGCGACAGCCTCGGCCTGTTGTTGACCTAATTCGGTCAAAGGTGGATCGGCCACGCGATCCCTACCATCGGTTATCATGCTCACGTTGTTAACAGACTGCCCATGCCGGATGATGTAGAGTTCCATGTATTTGCCTCGTTGTGCGCTGTCCGAGGGCATTTTACCAGATTTTTTTGACACGACAGTGGATTGGACTCACCGGTTTGCGCGACCACTTTTTCCCATTTGCCACCTGGATACCAGTTCTGTTATGGTAAAGCAGTCATCCGCTGCTGCGTGCCGCTGTCCGAACATTTACCCTTCGACCTGATTGCCGTCATGCCGGATTTCACCAGCCTGCGCCGGATGCAGGTGAAATATCGCGCGGCCAAGAACGGTATTGTGGAAATACCCTTTCGATCAAATTACTACGACTCAAAACCTATTTATAGTAAACGAGTCAACTTTGATGAAATTGACGGCTATAGCGTTTATTGTCCAGATACTGACCAGTGCTATTATTTGCGCGTTGATGAAATCCATGAGACTGCCATTGCGGCGCATCTACGTTTAGCACCCACACGAAATGGACACATAAAACGGGTTCGTTTAGCAGAGGATTTTAATAACCCTCAAAGAATGACGAGCAATAATAATTCTATGAATGTAATACATCGAGAGGTCAGTGAATTAGATGAACTTGCCATTGCTAAAGTGTCTGCCATGCTGGTTGAGGCTGGCATTCAACCATGTCCAGCAGTGTCCCAATACCTGCCGTTTGATTTGATCGCTGTCCATCCCAACATGAAAACACTGAAGCGCCTGCGCGTTGGTTGGGGCAGCGTCCACCTAACCCCTTATGCTGACCAATATGCCGTGTATGATCCTTTACTCAAACGCTGCTTTTTGTTCGACGCTGCGGATATTCCACCAGACAAAGTACGCATAACGGTAGAACCGATAGACAAATAAACGGGTAAATTTGTGGGTTGAAAATTTAACAATCCCCTATAGAATACGGGATAGTTGGCCCCGTAGCGCAGTGGTAGCGCACTGGACTTTTAATCCATGTGTCGTAGGTTCGAATCCTACCGGGGTCATCAGATTGGACGTAGTCCGAACATTGACCAGCCATTGTGCTGGTTTTTGTTTTTCCCTCAACCGCACTGCCGCCACTGTTCTGTACCCGCTCGGTTACATGTCACAGGTAAGAGAATGGGGGGAGTAACTCCAGCCGGATGATCATTCCCTCCAGGTTGACCATCTGACGCAGCAAATCTTTTTGGTCGCTGCGTTCCAGCTTGTTATACAGTAAACCCACTTTTGCAATGATCGTGAGCGCGGCATCCAAATTCGCACTACGATATTCGCGTTTCTGCTGCAACGCTTCCAGATTCATCTGAATAGTACGACGACGATCCTGCCATTCTACCCACAGGTTGTCCCACACTCGTTCCGTGATTTTACCTGCTGCGAATAACCGCGCTGTCCGCGCCTCTTCTTCGTCTACTGACCGCAGCGCTGCCTGTAACTCATCGCGTTGAGATGGACGCAGATGCCCCAACTTACGGGCGAGTTCATCCGAATAACTTTCCTGAATGAGCGGGATCAGGTCAGGATCAACCTGTATCCGCATCAACTCAACGGGTATCTGCTGGTCGATGATACTGCACAGGATGTTGATGTCACTGCCGGCACGCAGTAGTAGGCTGTCCCGCCTCCAGGACGATGAGTATTCGACGCGGAACCAGTGAGCTTAACAGTTTTTGTTTCGTTGGGTAATTCGACATAAATCATCCCTTTTAGCAGGTAATCGTACTTACGCTTCACCACCCGATGCCGACTCCGCCGTGCCAGGATGTCGAAACCCTGCTCAAATTCTTCGGTAGAGATAATGGGCTGCCACTGCCCGCGCACCGTCTTGGGCGGGATTTCTGCCTTGTCGCTCACCACCCAACCGGCATAAAACCAGTTGTGAAAAATATCCGAGAGGGTATTCTTGTTGGCTTTACGATTCCCATTTGCCTTCACCTGCATGAAGGGGCGACCCGCACTGTCGGTGCAAGAAAAGTCAATTGACGGTGTATCGCTGCCTGCTGACACCGTCCCAAGTGATCTTATTGCTGCAACGTGACTGAAAGCGATGAGATGTTTCAGAACGCGGGGGAAAAAAGGTGACGAACACTGCGATCCAGTTGACCCACCGCGTTGCCGGGCCAACCACCAGCGCGGACGTGACACCTCTGCTAATGACCGTCCGCCGGTGCTGGGTACAGTCGGGCGCGAAACCGGCCAGGCGCGGTTGCGGGTGGCAGCCGATACCAAAGGCGTCACCTTGCGTACCCACGCCGAACCCTTTACGCGCGGGCAGGCCATCCTCAACACCGATGAATACCAGAGCTACAACGGGGGGCGCGGGAACACATTACCGTCTGTCATGACCGCCATGCATGGGCGCGCGATGACGACGGCGATGGCTTTTATCAAGTCCATTGCCACATGACTGAAGGCTTGTGGACGGATGTTGCGCAACTTCATTCGTCCCTTCAAAGGGATTCATAAGAAAAACCTCGCCGGGTATATCGCGCTCTGTGAATGCCGCCGCAATCTCAAGCGTATTTCGCCTGCTTTCAGCGCTCAATTGGTTGCCGTTCACTCTTTTTGTACATGCGCCATAATTGAAGGGTGGCCTATCTTATTTGAGCATACCGTGTGAAATCAGCTTTTGATGAAGGCGAGTCGGCGATAAATGGGGTATGCTGGGGATTGATGGATTGAGAGCGACTTTCTCGATGAAACCGCGCAACTCTTGAAACTGGGCTGCGTATAGCAAGAGAGATACTGACCTCGGCGTTGGGGAGCGATAGGCCGGGGCAGAGGAAGTGTTGGGAAGCGTGTATATGTCTGATCCAACGACATTAGAATGGGTAAATGCCGCGCTTGAAGGCGACCAGGACGCTTTTGGCGAGATTGTGTACGCCTATCAGGATGCGGTCTACAACTTGTGCTACCGCATGTTGGGCGAACGTACCGAGGCCGAAGATGCGGCGCAAGAAGCGTTTTTGCGGGCATACCTGAACCTGAAACGTTACGATCCGGCGCGTTCGTTCAAGACCTGGATATTGAGCATCGCCTCGAATTATTGCATTGACCGGCTGCGGCGCAGACGCCTGCAATGGCTGTCACTCGACGACGAACCGACATCGGATCATCTGGCGTTGAGCAGCGATGACCCGGAGCCGGAACCATCGCTGGTGATGCGCGAAAACAGCAAGGCGATTCAGGCGCTCCTGAGCGACCTCAGCCCGGATTATCGGGCGGCAGTGGTGCTGCGTTATTGGTACGATTATTCTTATGCTGAAATTGCCGACATTATGGATACTACAGAGAGTGCGGTAAAAAGCCGCCTTTTCCGGGCGCGGCAGGCGCTGGCCGACAAATTGGATAACAATGCCTCGGCGGCGCGGCTGACGAATCCGTTATTTGAGGGGTCATAACATGGCTAACGACCAACTCAGACAACAAATGCAGGAAGCATTGGACGCCAGCCTCTCAGCCGAAGCATTACACGAACTACGGCAGCGCCTGGATCAGCAGCC
>CALMZT010000227.1 GCA_937870805.1 uncultured Chloroflexota bacterium | reverse complement strand
TTGTAAGGTGCAAGTCCGATTTCCTCGCGTGCTGCCTCGTACTTGTTTCGACCATCCCACCTTTTTTTGATAAGGTCTTGGTCTTCTCTTAACTGTCGTTTGATTGGCTTCAGCTTTTGTTTTGCGAGTTTTAACAATGCAGTTCGATCTTTTGCGGAAACCTCGACGGCAGTCAAGGAAGGAACACCAATCTCGTGAATTTGATTTAGAAGTTCTTGTGGAGTTGCCATTTGACTTCACTCACCTCATATTTCCTACTCACCCAACGCACGACACTTACCTTACCCCTAACTACGTAGAGGCAAAGCGGCGGTTAAGGGAAAGACTTACGTCAAGTGCAATCAGCGATAGTTAGGTTAAAATTATACACGAAACATGCGTTCTACACACTAAGGAATACGCACTATGAGCAGAGCAATATTATCTATGATTGTCATTCTCGCATTGACGCTGAGCAGCGTTTCTGCACAAGTTCTTCCGTCCCATGAACCTATCACCGCAGACAACCTGGACAGCATGGAACAGCTTGGGCGATTCCCTCACAGAGGCGCGAACTTCATTGCCTGGTCGCCGGATGGTCAGCTTGCCGTGAGTGGCAGCGCGGGGGTACGGCTGTACGATATGCGGGTATTGGAAACACAACCGCAGCGCTTATCGCGCGCGAGGACAGATGGAGGGATGGTGTTTAGTCCGGACGGAACACTGTTAGTGTCGGGTAGTAGCGATGGCACTGTGCGCTTATGGGGCGTGCGCCGCACGGGTTCATAAGGGTAGGTTTTTAAGGTAATTGAGCGTTCGCCATGACCTCACCCCCTCAATCTTCACAAGGGTAGGTATTTAACGAATGAGTCTGGTTGCGCCGCCTAGGGTTCAAAACCCTAGGCTATCAGGAAATTGGTAAGCCCACTGAAGGGGCTGGAAATACCTTTACGGTTCAGTATTGTTCGCAAAATTTAAAATTTTGTTGAGGTATGGCAGAACCCTTAAAATACCTATCCCTGTAAAGCCGTTCGGGTTAGCCGCCTAGCGGTTCAAGCATCTCATAGCGCAGCATCTCTTCCACCGTGAAGCGTTCTTTGAAAGTGAAGGCATAGGGCGTCGCGCCGTTTTCGTGCAACCATTCAAGGCGTTCTTTGGCTTCCTGCGGCGTGGGGATGTGTCCGGCGGGAACCCACCACAGCGTTGTATAAGGAATAGTGAGTTTCTCGAACCATTCACGGCGGCGGCGCACATATTCTACGTGGGCGGTGTAATACACGTATTTGTGCAGCGCTTCAATCGACTCCCACAGCGACATGTTGATGAGCAGCATGTCGTCCTCATAGACCTTGATCGACGTGGCATTGCCTTGTTCACTTTGTAAGCGCCAGACGAAACCGGGCGCAGTGTCCGCCATCGCATTGATGCGATCCAAGTTAGCAACAAATTCCGCCATCACAGGACCATCAATTGGACCCAGTATTCGACCAATATTGATTTGCGCAAGATGATGAGCCATGTTTTGTCCTTTAAAGTGGATGAAGTACCTATGGGACAAGCCCGTAAGCTTCCTCTTTCCGCGAGAACCGCCTGCGTTTCACAGGTCTTACGTTCTCTCCAGAGGCGTAAATTCCCGCTCTACCAGCGGTATCTATATTCCTTGCTGCATTAATGTCTCGATCATGATGTGCGCGACAACTGGGACAGTCCCATTCGCGGTCTTTCAGCATGAGTTCCGTGTTGCGGTATCCACAGCACGAACAAAGCTGCGTGGGGGGAAACCACCGATCCGCTTTTCGTAGTGCTCTACCGTTCCACTTCGCTTTGTACTCCAACTGCCTGACGAATTCACCCCAACCGCTATCGGCAATGGAGCGTGCAAGGCGGTGATTGCGCATCAGATTCTTTACTGCCAACGTCTCTATACTCACGGCTTGGTTTTCGTCCATGAGTTGGTGTGACAGACGATGAAGAAAGTCCTTACGCTGCTGAGCAACTCTCTTTTCCTGCCGCGCAAGACGTAGGCGTGCCTTCTCACGATTAGCACTTCCTTTCTTTGTGCGCGCGTGTTGGCGTTTAAGCCGGCGCAATTTTTTGCTGCTCTTGTTCAACCACTTGGGATGCGCCACTTTGTTTCCAGCAGAGGTGACCAAAAAGCTGTGAAGACCTAAGTCGATGCCTACTTCAGTCTCGACAGGTTGAGGCAAGTCTACAGTTTCCTCGACAAGAAACGAGACGTAGTATTGACCGCTAGTCTCCTTGGAGACCGTCACCGATTTGACGCTGCCTCGCCACTTACGATGCTGCTTGAAGCGCAGCGGAGTCTTCATTTTCGGCAAGATAACGCTGTTATCCTCAACGCGAAATGCTTGTGGTACACGAAACGATTGTCTTCCTCGCTTGGATTTAAATTTCGGGTATTTTGTGCGTTTCTCAAAAAAGTTGTTGAAAGCCATATCGAGGTTGACCAATGCCTGTTGCAAGACTTGCGCATTCGATTGCTTCAGCCAGGCATGTTGGGGGATGTGCTTTAATACAGTGAGGAGTTTGGCAGTATCCGCGTAGGACAAGCCTTTGCCTGTCGTTTTGTACTGGGTGTATCGCACGTCGAGAAAATGATTGTACACGAAACGCGCAGCACCAAACTCGCGTTCCAGCCACTGCTTTTGGAGGTCAGTGGGGTAAGCGCGATATTTATATCCACGCTGGATGGTGATAGAATCATTCATGCTCTAACAGCCCAATTGTCGGAGAGCCGGTGGGTATTGACATACCGCGACTAGCAAGACTACTTTATTCATTATAACATTGCTGTTGAATGTACTCAAGGCGCGCTTACCCTCACTCAAGGTGGGTGGTAATCCCGCGCTTTTTAGTAGGTAGTGCTTCATCCAACACATCCTCAGGAGTCCAATAATGGCATTTTTGAATGCTCAGGAACGTGACGCACTTTTGCAGGAACTTAAAAATATGAACTTTGGGCAAGCCAAATGGAAATTGATACACCTTGACCCCAAAGGACGGCTGGCGTATTTCCGCAATAATCAGGCAGTCGACAAATGGATGACGCGCTACGTGCTCCCCGGCTTAGGCACGCGCGTGACGCTGGTCGAGACTTACGACACCAAGCAAAAAGGCGGAAAGACCAAAGAGAACTTTCAATTGGAAGAAGTCGTGGTCGAGCCGACGCCGGACAATAGAACATAGTTATTGGTTTTTCGTTTTTAGTTGTTCGTTTTTCGTGCCTGATGTGCTTCATCGGTGTTCTAAGACGAATAACGAATAACCAACAACCAATCACTCAAGGAGCACTTGTCGCCTTAACAAACAGCCTACAAGGAAACTTTATGAAAGCTATTCGCGTCCATCGACCCGGCGACGAATCGGTTCTGCAATACGAAGATGTGCCGATGCCCGAACCCGCGCCGGGCACGGTGCGCGTGCGTATCGAAGCAACGGGCTTGAACTTCATCGACATTTATCAGCGCAGCGGCGTATACAAATTGGCGACGCCCTTCATACCGGGACAGGAAGCGGCTGGCGTCGTCGATGCGCTTGGCGAAGGCGTGCCTGTGTTTTACATCGGGCAGCGTGTCGCCTTTGCTTCCGTGATGGGGGCGTATGCTGAGTATGCCGTTGTCCCTGCCGCCAAACTCGTTGCCGTACCGAATGGCGTCTCATCTGAGACAGCGGCGGCGGCGATGCTGCAAGGCATGACCGCGCACTATCTGGCACACAGCACCTTTGAGTTGAAAAAGGGACACACAGCGCTGGTACACGCGGCGGCAGGCGGTACGGGTTCGCTGCTGGTGCAAATCGCCAGGAAGCACGGCGCGTTCATCATCGGCACGACTTCCACCGAGGAAAAAGCCCAGATCGCGCGGGCAGCGGGCGCAGATGAAGTGATCCTTTACACGCAAAAGGATTTCGAGGTCGAAGTGAAGCGCATCACCAATGGACGCGGCGTTGATGTCGTGTATGATTCAGTGGGCAAAGACACCTTCGAGAAGGGCTTAAACTGCCTGCGTCCACGCGGTTACATGGTGCTCTATGGACAATCCAGCGGCGCAGTACCGCCGTTCGACTTGCAGATTCTCAACGCCAAAGGTTCGCTGTTCGTCACGCGCCCGTCGTTGGGCATGTACACCGCGACGCGCGAGGAACTGTTATGGCGCGCAGGCGATGTACTGAAGTCGGCAGCGGCAGGCGAATTGAAGGTCAACATCGACAAAACGTTCCCGTTGTCCGAAGCCGCCGAAGCCCATCGTTACATGGCAGGGCGCGGCACAAAGGGTAAGGTGCTGCTGATTCCGTAGCAATGAGCAACGAGCAATGAGCAATGAGTTGAAAAGACATTTGTCGTTAGCTGCTCAATTTCCCGTCTCTCGCTTACCTTGACGACCTTCGAGCCTTTGCAGTTCATTTAGTATCTGATGTTACGCAGGCTCAGCTAAAACAAGGGGTTTAAACCCCTTGTTCACAGGCTCAGGGTGCGTAACGTCCGTTAGTATTTCTGGAGGATTCTCCAATGTCCGAAGTTCAAACGCTTTCCCCACGTTCGCGTGCGCTGCTCAAACTTGCCGATAAGGAAGCGGAAGAACTCGGAAACCGCTACGTCGAGCCAGAGCATTTGTTGTTAGCGTCCTTCAAAGCTGAAGGCATTCCGACGACGGCGCTTGCCAATGTCGGCGCGGATTATGCGCGGGCACGCGAATGGACGCAGCAGGCACGCATGGAAAAGCGCAACATCGTCGGCAGCGCGCTGCAAGGCGCTTCGCAGCGCACACGCGCGGCGCTCAAAGCAGCAGGCGAACAAGCCAAAACGATGGGACACGACGCCATCGAACCCGAACACATTTTGTTAGGGCTGCTGCAAGAAGCCAACACCCGCGAAACCACCCTGCGCGCCCTCAAAGTGGACGCCGAAGATCTGCGCGCCGAAGTCTACTTAGCGTTGGGGCTGCCGCTACCGGTGAAGAAAAGCAAGCCGATTTCCACCTCTGCCGCGCCGCCACAAGTCGAAGAATCCCCGCTACGCCGCTTTCTGCCGCCAGTACCAACAGTCAAAGAAGTCGCGCATCCACTGGAATATGACTTAGGCAAGGACAAAGGCATTCGTTCCCTGAAACCTGTGTACATCTTCCTGCTGCTGCTGCTGCTCGTCGGCTTTGCTTTTGGCCTGGGGCGCGGTATCGGTACGATGACGTTTGTTGGCTTGGGCATCCTCGGCCTGGTGTTCATGGCGTGGTATTTCGGCAAGCGCAGGTGAGCCGTCGTTTTCGCGTCAGCTCGTAAGCGCCTAGGCGTTGTGCGCGTCATGTGCTCCAAGCATTCAACCATCGGCTGTTGGCAGGCGGCAAACTGAAAAAGGTCGCGCGCCGCCGCCCGCAGGGTAGTGCAGAATGCCTGGGCGGGGCGCGTCAAACAACGCGATTTTGACCCGGCTTTTGCCCGTCATATGATCTTTGTGGTTCAATTCTTCTCTTCATTCTCCTGAAAGGACTCATCATGCGTCACAGCAAAATACTGGCGAAACTGCGCGCGGGACAGCCCGTGAAAATGGCGATGCTCGGTCACTTCATCCCGGCGTATGTGGCATATGCCGCGCATGTTGGTTATGATGGCATCTGGCTCGACCTCGAACACCGCCCGATGGACAGTCGCGAGATTCAAGCGCTGCTGGCATTCTTCCACCTCTACGACATCGACTGTGTGCTGCGCACGCCCACGCGCGAAAAAGGGCAGTTGTATCGCTACCTTGAAGATGGCGTTACAGGGCTGATTATCCCGCATGTCTCGGACGTACAAAGCGCGCGCGAACTGGTGTGGAAAACCAAGTTTCCGCCTGTGGGAGATCGCGGCTTAGAGGGGCGCGGTTTGGAAGCCAACTTCGCGTTAGACATTCAGCAGACACGCGACGGATTGGTAGAACACGCGCTGCGCGAGACGTTCCTCATCTTGCAGATCGAGACACCTGAAGGCTTGGCGGCGGCTGATGAAATCGCTGCGCTGCCCGGTGTTGACGCCCTGTACGTGGGTCCAGCCGATATGCGCCTGCGTATGATGAATTTGCCCGAAGATCAGCGTGTAGAATTCCCGCAAGCGCTGGCACAGGTCAAAGCCGCGTGCGATAAATATGGCAAATGGTGGGGGTCGCTGCCGCGCAGTGTCGAAGAAGTGCGTGAACTGGCGGCGATGGGAATGCCCATCCTGGTGTGGGGTGTGGATGTCACGCTGCTGCTCAACGGTTTGCGCCAGACCAGCGGCGAGTTGGATGCGATTTTGGGACTATAATAGTTGAGTGTAATGAAGCGATGGGGTTGTAAATATGATTACTGTAAAAGGTTATGTGACAGAAGAAGGCGAAATCAGGTTAGAACACCCTCTTGAGATACCGCCAGGTGAGGTTGAACTCATCATTAGAGAACTAAAGCCATCACAGGAAGACAATAATGAAGCTGAAGCTGTTCCAACATGGACAGATGAAGAGCTTGATGAACTTCTGCGCCCCAATCCGCATCCTTTAACTGGGGCAGAGATTGTAGCTGCTGGCTTGGTTGGTGGATGGGAACATAAAGGGATTACGGATGGTCAAGCTTGGGTTGAAGAAGTAAAGCGCAAGAGGAAGGAACGTCGCAAATAGCAGTAGGGCGATTGCATGAAATTTAATGAAAAGGCTATGAGGGTTCACAACATATTTGTAGGGACAAGCGTACAGGGCT
>CALMZT010000226.1 GCA_937870805.1 uncultured Chloroflexota bacterium | reverse complement strand
CTACGCCGCAGAACAAATTGTGTCGTCAAGCCAATCACCAGCACCACAAAAAAGAGGACGATGGAAGCGGCAGCGGCATACCCCTGACGTTGGGCGCTTCCGGTAAGACTCCCTGACGTTTGACCAAAAGCCTGCGCATAAACGACATAGCCCATCACCTGCGTTCCGTTTCTATAACCCAACAGGACATAGAAGAGCTGCCATGCCTGGAGTGAGCCAATGATGTTAAGGAAGAGATTGGTGTTCACGCTCGGAGTCAGCAAAGGCCACGTTACCCCGGAAAAAAGCTGCCACCCATTTGCGCCGTCAATTCGAGCAGCCTCATACAGTTCTTCGGGAATAGTTTGCAAACCCGCCAGGAAAATGACCATCGTAATGCCCATGTTTGCCCATATCTGGACAACAATGACCCACATAAAGCTCTCGCTAGGCGTTCCTCCAAGGAATTCGGAACGTGCGCCAAACCACCCCAGTATCGTGGCAGCCGGACCTCCCAGAGGATAGAGAAAGAGTCTCCAGATGAGTCCTTGTATCGCCACGCCCAAAACGACTGGCAGGAAGAAAAGGGTGCGGAAAAAAAGGGTACCTTTCAAACGCTGGTTTAAAAGAATGGCGACGAATAGCCCAAGTGCAAATTGAATAACCGAAACCGCAGCACAAAATACGAGCGTTCGACCTAGTGCGTAGCGATTATCGATAGCAGCTTGACCAATCAGCAGAAATTCTTCGTAGTTATCAAACCCAATCCAGGTGACGGGCACGCTGGGAATGCCGTTTGCATCAGTAAAAGAGAAAACCGTTGTGGCAAGCGACGGACCCACCGCTAAGATGAAATAAAAGAGCACTCCCGGCAGCAGCAGCAAATAGGGGAGCCACTGGTTTCGGTCACGTCCGAAGGGGTAATTCACGACACTGTTCCTCCATACTGAAAAGCGAACAATTATTTAGATTTAGAAGTTACGCAGTTGAATACAAAATTAACCCTGAAAAACAGGCGAGAACAGGCAAGGTTAGAATTTACATACCTGCGAAGTGCCTAAGTCCTAAAAATTATCAAAACTAACCGCGATCAAAGCGGTAGATGAGTGTGCCATCAGCGATGGACTGATAGCCGATGACATAGCCATCATTGACCAGCGCGACGATGGCTTCGGCGGTGAGTTCGCTGCCTTCGGGCATGATGAGCCAGACACGCGGCACACGCGCTAAGGTGTCAACGTAGCTGCGAATCTCAGCGACAGTGAAAGCACGCCACGAGACATCGAGCGAGATGCCTTCGATTAAGCCTGTATGACGCGCGTAGTAAAAGACGGGACTCTGCGGGGCAATGAGCATGAGCGCGGGTTCGCTGGCTTGGCGTATCTCAGCGGCTTGAGTGATCGCTTGCGTGTTGATGGGGCGATACTGCGGCATTGCCAGCGGCGCATAGCACAGGAACACGCCCCATAGCCCGATGAGCGCGAACGAACGGCGCTGCAACGGACGCCAGCGGTGGATGGCGAACACGCCCAACGCCAGCAGCGCCATGACCATACTGTGCGGGCTGATATGGCGCGCGTAGGTGAAGATCAGGCTAAACACGGCGAGAAATGCCAGCACAGCCAGCGCAATGCGGCGGTTGTACAGGCGCT
>CALMZT010000225.1 GCA_937870805.1 uncultured Chloroflexota bacterium | reverse complement strand
TAAAGTCTGCATTCCGTTCATTCTCACGAATGCGATTGTCATAAAATTGGGTTTGTGATTCGACACGTTTTTCAAGATAGCGCTTGAAAAGAAACTCCAGGTCCTCTTTCGTGTGCTTAGGGGCTTCTTTAGACATATTCCTGCTCCTTGATCTTCATGATGATCTCGCGGAGTTTGCTCAAACGATCTCCGCCATCATAGGGTGGTTGATGTGAAATGTATTTGTAGTAATGCATTCTCATTTCCTCCGCAAGACGGCGCGTATTTCCCCAGCGTTTTTGCGGCTCACTGCGATTGCTTAACGTCGTGGTAAAAGCCGTCAATGCGCCAATGATCGCCGTGATAATGCCAAAGGTGCGCGACCAGAAGTTATTTCCTGTGCTGACGATGGTTGTGACTGTCGTGCTCTCTGGTGTGATTTCACCTACACCCTGCGCGCTGGCATCTGCCTCAGGCGTCACCACTGCCGTAGATGTTTCGGTATTGCCGACAATATTGTAGGTGGCAAGCGTACCGAACAGCGTGGTAAAAAACGCGCCGAAAATGAAAATCCACTGATAAAAGTAATACAAATTTTGATAATACTGGGACTTCTGGCTCATCTCATAAAAGGTCGGCAAGAGATACTGTCGGATGTCGTTCATATCTTGCACGATAACCGGATGTTTGGCAGCTGCATCCTCTGGAAAATCTACGGCTGAAAGAAAATCGTCACTTTTCAGCAAGGACTGGTAAGTTGCCTCGTCCTGTGGTGCTTCCCATTCTTTGGGCACTCCCAGCCATTTAGGACGCCGCCGAACAAAGAACAAATCACTGAAGTTGCGCCGTTGGCGTTCCAGATAAGACGAGAAAGCTGTCAGCATAAACAAACCCTTACCCTATTGAATATCAATACCTGTTGATTGTAACGCGATTTTGAGTTTCGGTGATAAGGAAAATACGTCTATTCTTCGAGCAGCCTTTCTGCCGCCGCTAAACCCGACACCGACGCGCCTTCCACACGTGGACCAAAATACGCTTCGCCTGCCAGCACTAAAGGATACTTGCCGGGTATATAGACGCATGGTTGGCTGTATACCGTTTCGGGAATGCTGTAGCGCCAGTGATGAACGTGATAGCTGCGCACTGACGCGCCAAGCCACTCACTACATGCGTCGATCATCTTGCGCGCAACGGTATCAGGCGGGTCATTATAGCGTCGGCGACTAAAGTCGATTCCTGCGTGCAGAGTGATCGCGCAAGCATCTGGAGAAATACCTTTTTGCTGATTATCGGCAATCCAGGCGACGGGATCACCGGATAACCACAAACTGCCCGGTTCGGGGATTTTGCTCGGCGCATCCAGTATTGCTAGCACCGCGATACACGGCGCATAACCAGCACCGATGGCTTCCAATTCGCGGCGTAAGGCTTCGGGCAGGCGATAACTGCCTGTATCCAGCAGCGCTAAAGCCTGTGGAATTGGCGGCGTGAGCAGCAAAGCATCGGCGGAAAAATGTACTCCCCCTTGCGTTTCAACATGCCAACCATTATCACGTAGATCGACGCGAGTCACCGTTTGCTCAAGGCGCACATCCAAGCCTTGCGCGAGATAGCTGGGAATATCGCTCATGCCATGTACGCCGCGATAACGAGCTTCTCCTAAGCCTGCTTGAACCACTTCACCGTCTTTCGCCGTGTTAAAGCCCTGCGCCCACTCGATAACCACGCCCGCATCAATCCATTGTTTGACCAGCCGCACAAAACGTTCATCACGGGCGGTAAAATACTGCGCGCCGACATCGAACACAGCGTTGTCGATGTGCCGCGTTGCCATGCGTCCGCCAATCTCATGGTTTGATTCCAGCACTGTGACTTGAACGCCGCGCGCCTGCAATTCGCGTGCCGCCACGAGTCCTGCCAGCCCCGCGCCCACAATCAAACAGGAATGAACAGCCATTGTTTCCTCTTCAACTTATCATTACAGCCTGGCGATCAACTCCGCACGGCGGAACTGCTTCACGCCAATGTAGATCAGTACCGCATCTAGAATCCACAAAAATGTGCCCA
The DNA here is from genome assembly GCA_937870805.1 of uncultured Chloroflexota bacterium. Lineage (GTDB taxonomy): Bacteria > Chloroflexota > Anaerolineae > Aggregatilineales > Phototrophicaceae > JACAER01. The sequence goes on along the minus strand of CALMZT010000225.1, from coordinate 5,149 downwards.
ACAGCAGCGCAAAGCCAACATCTAAATATACAACGCCCGCTACTTGACCGATCACCAGAATAATGACAGGCAACACCAGAATGCCGCTGGTTTGATAGGCTTCCATAAAGGTGCTGACGCGCGATGAAACCAACACCGACGCCGCCATCGCCATCGTCGCCACCGCAGGCGCAACCCAGAAAATCAGTGGATACCATGTGGGCAGCGGAAACCAGAGCCGTCCCATCACTGGAAACGCCGTAACGTTTACGACGATGGTGAACGCAAGGAAGCTGAGCAAAGTCAGCAGGATCGCGGGCACGACGGATGCCAACACTTTGCCGAGAAATAATTCTTTTTCCGATGCAGGCGTGTAAAGCAAGGCTTCAAGGGTTTTTCGTTCGCGTTCGCCGACAAAACTTTCTGCGCCGACCACGCTAGCGGTCATCAACGGGATAATCAAAAACATTGGCGCGAACAAGAACCCCGCCAGCACGACAATCCAGATTTGCAAACCTTCCAAGCCACTGATTTGGGCTTGCATCTCCGGCGGCAGGTTCGCCAGCATCGTGTCGAGGTCGCCCATTTCTTGGGTCAGTTCTTCTTCTGGAATAGAAATAAACTGCGGCAGCCCGATCATCAAGAGGGGAAGGATGACGACGAAGATAATCGGCACAATCAGCGCGGGCTGCCACGCCATTTTGTTCTGGCGCACTTCGCGCAGGTCTTTTTCGGCAATCGTGAGGATGGTGTTCCAGTTCATAAAAGGTTATTGGTTGTTCGTTGTTCGTTGTTCGTTGTTGGTGTGTTGTTATACTCTAATTCTACGCCGAAATAGCAACAATACCCACCGTTAAAGTATTTATCCAGCGGGCGCACACGTCGGTGCGCCCCTACAATGACAATTCTGACCTTTCTTGACCCAAAACCTGATTTTGATGCAATCGCCCTACCGTTAAAGATGAGGATGCTTGACACTCTAAATTGTGAGGAACGACGACTAACCGGGGCGGCGGAATTCTGTCAGTTTGTGGGCGTTGCCTGCGGAGGCTCAATCTCCGTATCAACAGCTATCGGTTCTGTTTCTGCAACTCGAAGTAGATTTCCTCCAGCGAGTGTTGGCGGGGGTTCACGCGCATGATCTGCCCGCCCAGCGCCGCGACTTGCGCAACGGTGTGAGGGATGGCGTCCTCAGCATCAACCTGAACAGCCAATGTCAGCTTATCGAGTTTGACCTCTTTGACGCCAGCGACGCCACGTAAATTTGTGAACAGTGCATCAGGGGGTGGCGTGCGCAGTTCAATGTCCACCCAAATACTGCGCCACAATTCGTGCGCAAGCTGCGCAGGCGTGCCTAACGCCAACGCGCGCCCCTGATTCATCACAGCGACACGATCACATAAACGCTGCGCTTCGGTGAGGTTGTGTGTGCATAACATTACGGTGCGTCCGCGCTCAGTGCTTAGCTGCTCGATCAATTCGGTGACGTGGCGTGCTGCTTCCGGGTCAAGTCCAGCGGTTGGCTCATCCAGAAAGAGGATTTGCGGCTCGTGCAGCAAAGCGCGCGCAATTGCCAGGCGCTGCTTCATGCCTTTGCTGTAGCCACCTGCTTTGTCGTTGGCGCGTTCACTCAATCCGAGTTCGGCAAGCATGGCATCTACTCGCGCGGCAAGTTTGTCTTTGGGTACATGATACAGTTTGCCAAACAGCAGCAGATTATCGCGCGCGCTGAGACGTTCGTAGAGCGAAGGGGTTTCCGTCAGCACACCCGTTTGAGCGCGCACCCTGTCCCCCTGAGCGAGGGGGTCTAAGCCAAGTGCGCGTATCGTACCTGATGAGGGCGCAAGTAAGCCGTTGATAAGGCGCACTGTCGTCGTTTTGCCCGCGCCGTTCGGTCCCAGCATCCCAAAAACCTCGCCTGCCTCGACAGCAAAGGTTAGCCCATCAACGGCTTTTAAACTGCCAAAATAACGGGTGAGGTTTTCTGCTTGAATGACGGCAGGCATAGGCTGTTCCTAGCGATGAACCAGTATTTTCTGGGGCAGGCGCACGCGGAATTTGCTGCCTTCGCCTACTGTGCTCTCAGCGGAGATTTTGCCACTGTGTACCTGTACCACACGGCGGGCAATGGCTAAGCCTAAACCCATGCCGCCTTTTTCCAGCCGCCGCGCTTTATCGACGCGATAGAAACGATCAAAGATGTGGGGTAAATCAATGGCGTTAATCCCAATGCCGTTGTCTTTGACTTCAACGACGACATCCACTTCTGATTTCGATGTCGTGATCGTAATGTGTCCACCGTCGGGTGTGTAGTTGATGGCGTTATCCAGCAGCGCTTCAAATGCGCGACGCAGCTTTTGCGTATCCGCCTGAATATTCGGCACTTCGCCCGGCACAAGTTCAACCGTGTGCTTTTTCTGCTCAATCGTTTCTTCGTAATCGTCGATGAGCTGTTTCATCAAAGCATTGATGTCGCAATAGCGGAACTCAAAGGTATCGGCGTCAGCGCGATCAAGGTTCGACATCGTGAGCAGGTCGTTGAGCAGCGTTTCGATACGCTTGATTTGCTCATCCAGCAGTTGGACATGACTCTGCCCTTTTTCAAACTGCACTTCGGGCAGGGTACGCTTGAGCAAATACAGGCTGGTACGCATGACCGACAGTGGTGTACGCAGATCATGCGATGCATCGCTGATGAAACGACGCAGCACTTCAACACGTTCACGCTCAATTGCCAGTTCCAAGCGCTGAGATTCGGCTTGTTTGCGCTCGGTGATGTCGCGGATAATGGCTTGCACGCGCCCGTCTTGCAGCCGTTTAGCGCTCATTTCGATGTGCAGCGCCGCGCCATCTTTGCGCTTCATGCGGCGTTCATTGAGAGTGGTCGATTTGCTGGCGCGCGCCGGAATTTGCATACTGTCAGCGACCATCAAGTCGAGCAGTTTCATCTCCAGCAGTTCTTCAAGGGTATAGCCCAACATGCGGCAGCCCTTCGGATTGACATCGACCAAATTACCGTCAATGTCCGTCACAAAGATGCCGTCGGCAGCCTGGTCAATCAACATGCGATATTTGGATTCGCTGTCACGCAGCGCTTCTTCAGCATTTTTACGGGCAGTGATGTCCCGTGACACCGAGATAATGCGCTCGACAACGCCGCCGCCGATGACGCCGCGACTCGTGGACTCTAACCAGATATAATGTCCATCACGATGGCGCAGGCGATAGCTGGATACATGGTTCTCGCCCTTGCCCAACATGGCGTTGTACAAGTCTTTGAGTGCCTCACCGTCGTCTGAATGCAATAAATCCGTAATCCGGTGCCCGATCAACTCGTCAGGGTCATAGCCTAACAGCGCATGGCACGCCGGAGACGCATACAAGAATACGCCGTCGGGCGTGGTTGTCGTAATCATATCGGTGGCGTTTTCTGCCAGCAGCCGATAGCGATTTTCGTTTTCTGCCAGCTGGGTGCGGCGGTCTCGCTCTAACAGATCACGTTGATAAGTGGTGAGCAGTACCAGAATGGTCGAGAGTATCAGAAAACTCAGAGGACCCGTCAACAATGCCGACCACTCGATTTGTGGCGAGAGCAAAGGCAGCAGCATCATGCCAATGGCGTTGAGCACGGCGAAGATCAGCGTGACACGCATTGGTAGAAAAAGGCTCGTGAGCAGCAGCGTGAAGACCACCGCGTACAATACAGCCAAATCAGAACCGTTTTCAGCTTCTGGCAGCGCAATAATCAACGCCGCAAGTGAGAAAATGCCTGCCGTCAACAGCGCCCCCGCCTGATAGCGCCCGCTGCGACTTAAAACGTAAGGGATAATCAGCAGCACACCAGCAATGAGCATCAAGGTCAGATCATTGCCATCAGCCAGAGGATTAGGTCTTATAAGTAGGGTGGGCAGTAGAATGACCAACAAACCAGCGGGGATAAAGACTGATAATAAGAACGCCAATAAGCGGGACTGCCGCCGCTGTTCATCGTCCACAACCTCTGGCGACGGCTCGATCACCCGCTGTAACGCCGATGGTCTTGTCGCTAAAGTATCGTCTAAGGGATTCTCAACCGATTGAGTCGTCATGCGATAATTTCGCACCCCCTTTATGTCTATGGTAGCAGACATGCTGCTTGCGCGCAGCACTATTTTAGATTATGGCTGTGCAATATTAGGCGATTCACCTTCGATGAGCAAAAAGGGCGCGCCGCCGATGCCTGAGACATCGCCGGGATTGAGAAAGGGAAAACCGTCGGCAATCGCAGCAGGCACGTTAATCTCATAGTTTCCGGTTTCGGCAGGGACGATTGCACCGCGAAAGACGAGCGACACCAACAGCGCACGGCTGCTCAATGCCGGAATGCTCACCTTGATATTTTCCAATGTGCGATTCCAGAAGATCACCACCTGGCTGCTGCCGAGATCGAAGGTCATCCCTGTGGCGTCGCCAGTCTCTTCGGCTAACATTTCGACGCTGCGAAAGGGTTCGCTGCCGAAGACTTGCGCCAACAGGCGAAAGGCTTGCGCTACTGGACGCGCTGTGCCCGGCTGGGGATGCTGGCTGAAACACAGCGCATTGGCTTCGTTGCGATACATCCCGAAAGCATCACCTGATTGCCCCGCATCAGGCGCAAAGTCTGTACCCGGTGGTTGATTGCCACAGTCGTCGTACAGTTGGTGGAAGAAGATCACATCCGCGCCTTCATACCAGGCATACGCTGCGCTCTGGATGAGAAACCACGCCTGCTGATCCTGCGTCACACGCAGCACGCGATCATCGGGGGTTACTGCCCACGTGGGACCGGGATAATCATCCCATACAGGCGCGCCCGTTTCATTTAACCAGATCGGGCGCTCAAGCTCATAAGCACGCAGCGTTTCGCGCACCCAACGCACGAGCCAGCCGCTGCGCCACGCATAGTTGTAGTTGTGGACGGCGACCAAATCCATATACCAGTTGTATTCTTCGCGTAAGGGGTCTTCTTCAAAAATTGCCAGCACGCGCGCCAGATAGTTTGTGCCTTCGGTGTTGAACAGCAAGCCGCCGAACATCACCTGCGCGTCCACATCAACACTGTGGGCAACGATGTAGGCAACTTTCAACAGCCGGGCGTAATCGCCAATGCTTGCCGACCAGAAAGGGGGGTAATCCGGCTCGTTCCAAATCT
>CALMZT010000224.1 GCA_937870805.1 uncultured Chloroflexota bacterium | reverse complement strand
CAACGGCTGGAGCAACATCGACCCACCATTGCCGAACTCATGCGACTGCGGCGTTTACTCACCACCGATCCAGATCGCAAGACTTCGCAGGAACTTGCCGAACTCAACCGCCAGCGCGCGCAGGAAACGGGGTTGTTGGACAGTGATGCGCTGGATAGAAAGACCCGTTTTGTGCTCACGCTGGAGGATACCCATCCCACCTATTTCGACCTGTCTCAGAAAACTGCGGCGCTGTCTGCCGAACTCAACACCGATCTCGCGCCGCACTTCAGCGATCTGGAGCGCGTGCGCCCGTTCCACTGGGGTGTCGAGTTCCCCGAAGTGTTCTTTAACGACGATGGCACGCCCAAAGACAACGGCGGCTTTACAGTGGTGTTTGGCAATCCCCCCTGGGAGATTTTGAAGCCTGATTTGCGTGAATTTTACGCGCAGTTTGACCCCAAGATCGAAAGCGCCTACACACGCGCACAAGCTGAAAAGCGCATTGAGGAATTGAGCACGCAAAATCCACAGTACCGCACGCTGCATGAAGAACAGACGCGCACTATCGAGCAAACGGCTGCCTACGTGCGCGCCAGCGGCGATTACAGGCGGCAGGGACGCGGCGATACGGCGACTCACAAGTTATTTTTGGAGCGCATGTACGGGATGTTGCAGGATGGCGGGCGTTTGGGCTACATCATTCCTTCAGGTATCTATACTGATTTAGGAACGAAGGAAATCCGCGAAACGCTTTTCGATACAGGGCAAATAGAATATCTCTACGGACTTGCTAACGTAGGATTATTTTTTCCTGACGTTGACTCTCGATTTAAGTTTTCTCTGTTAGGTGTACGTAAAGGCGGAAAGACAGATCGTTTTCGTGCAATGTTTTTTATTAGCCATGCGGAATGGAATGCGATAGTTAACAAGCGTCCTTCTAATGATGTTCTTGCTGAACTGCTTGAAGATGAACGGCGTCAGTTTGAGATGCAAGTTGAACTTGTCAAGCGTTTCAGCCCTGACAGTCTCAGTGTAATGGAATTTAGATCAAGGCGAGATTACGAAATTACTGAGAAAATTTACGGTAACAATCCACTGCTTGGGCAGGTACTCGAAAACAACTGGAATGCGAAATTCACTGCTGAACTTCATATGACGAATGACCGTGATTTGTTCAACACCAATGGTCACGGCTTACCGTTGTACGAAGGTAAGATGTTTCATCAATTTAATGCCTATTTTGCCAAACCACAGTATTGGGTAGATCAGTTAAAAACAATAGAACGTTTAAAGAATAAGACAGGAAATGCCTATCAACATCCTCGTTTGGCTTTTCGTGATATTGCCCGAAGTACAGATGAGCGCACGTTGATTAGTGCTATTGTTCCACCCAATGTGTTTTGTGGTAATACAGCGATTGTGGAAACACAGACCAGTGGGAAAGAAATGCTGTTTTTCTCAGCGGTTTTGAATAGTTTTTGCATTGATTATCTGATACGTCAGAAAGTTAGCACTCACGTCAACATGTTTTACGCTTATTCGCTTCCCGTCCCACGCCTCACTGCTGGCAATCCCTATTTCGATGCCATTGTGCCGCGCGCCGCCCGCCTCACCTGCACGCGCGCCGAATTTGCCGCGCTGTGGCAGGACGTGATGGGCGAGGCATGGGACGAGTCCAAAGGCGCAACCAACGCCGATGAACGGCAAACGCTGCGTGACGAGATCGACGCGCTGGTGGCGCACCTCTACAGCTTGTCGCGCGACGAGTTCGCTCACATCCTCGGCACGTTCCCGCTGGTGTTCCCCGACACTGACGCGGGCAAAGCCAAACGCGCACGGCTGCTGGCGACGTATGAGCGCATGAAGGTATGACCCATGAATTCCGCAGACCGTCGAAAGGCGCTGTTGTTTATCCGGGGCTGGATAGGCTTAGCGATGGGCATCTCCTTCGCGGGCAATGCGACCACCAACGTAAATGACGTTTTTCTGGCATTGGTGCTGGCGCTGGCGGCGGTGGTGGGCACAGCGACACCAGTGTGCCCGTGCAAGAGTTGAGGTCGCGCGAGAAGAAGCAGAAACAGTAGTCGAGCTACGTCTTAAGACAAAGAGGTAATTTCCTCTATACGCGAGTTTCACGCGGCTCAGGTATTACATCACCGTGCGCCAATGCCGATTCGAACCATCCTTGCTTCGCATCATCCAACATTTCCAGTGCTTCCTGAATGGTATCGCCGCCACCGACACAGCCTGGTAAATCGGGAATAACTGCACCCCAGCCATCTTCTTCTGGCGTGAGGATAATTTTGTAACGCAGCGATAGGTAGTCACTCAAGTTTTTTGCTTTCATCCCATCCTATTTCTCCAACTCCTCATCTATACATTGTTTGAGCGCTGAATAATCTACTGCACTACACATCCTTTGAAGCCGAGCCAAGCGAATGGACTTTTGTCGGGCGAGTTCTTGCGCCAGACGCTCTGTAGCGACCACATAAAAATGCCACGAATTCACGTCTAA
>CALMZT010000223.1 GCA_937870805.1 uncultured Chloroflexota bacterium | reverse complement strand
TGAGTCGTTTGTTTTGGTTGACAACTACTCTACCTCAAAAGCCCTACATCCCTTCATTTTTGGCGAAGGTATTGATAGTCGAGATGAACATTTTCTGCCTGAACATCGTAACGTTGAAGAAATTCAAGCATGGCTTAGAGGAGAACCGGAATCTCTAGCATTTTCAGAATTTTGGGATGACTTAACACAAGCAATAGGAGGCGGTACGACATTAAAAACGTTAGATAACCATACCAGCTTCGAAGTCCTTTTGAATTCGAGGCTGAAGTCCATTACACTCAATCTTGAAGATTCATCTGTCTTCCTCATCTCTGAAGCAGCGCTCATTGATTTGTGGCATTACGTTCGTAAAGCAGGTTATTGTATTGCGCAATTTCTGCCCAGCGGCTTAGACGAATATGCCAATTATGTTTTAAGTATTTTGGCTCAGCTATCTTATCTTCGTCCAATTACGCTTTTCACTAGAGAAGATCACGATCAGCGGCAAATTGGGTTACAACTAATTCCGCAAATTGAGACGCTTCCTAATGAAATCATCACAGCAAGCAAAATTGTTGAACTAAAATGAACCCCGAAAAACCCGATGCACTTCAATTTCGCCAACATCTCACAAAATTGAAGCGCGAATTTCGACTTGATGAGAAACGTGCGTGGTGGCTCAACTATCTATTCCATTTTGCTCATATCACAAATGCAGTAAACATTCTACGCCAAGGCGAGCTTAAATGTCGCAATCTGGTTCAATCGTCTTATGCCGATTTCCTTGACACCGCAAGTCCAGATGTAATCGATAAAACTGAGAACCGCTGGAAGAATTATGTGCGCTTTTACTTCCGTCCAAGAACTCCAACTTTATTTAATAGTGAGGGCTTTCGTCCAGCCAATCGCATAGAAAAGGGCGCACATTGTCCTGTTCCTATCTACTTTCTATTCGATTTTGCCACCGTCATTTGTAGACAGGATGCTTCCTTTAGCAACGGAAATTTGGCACGCACAACAAAAGAAGTTTTTTCAAAAGCCTCTGATTTTGCACAATTGCCTTTCAAACTGATCTATCATGATGAATGGTTTAGCAAAGAAGAACGTGACAAGATCACATTTCATCGCCATGCTGAAGTTATGGTCCCGCAAAGAATCGACTTGAGCAATCTACAAGAAATTGTTTGTCGCTCAACTGCCGAGTATGAAACACTTTGTTACTTACTTCCTGATGACATTTGGCGTAGATGGCGCGATAAAATATCAGTCCCTACACAACGTCAGTTATTCTACAATCGCTGGTTATATATCGAAGGGGTTACTCTCACGCAATCAGAAATTGTGTTTCATTTTCATTTACCTAATGATGAAAAAGATCGCGGAACATTCAACATACGTATCGATATTGAAGAAACAATTACTTGGAGACACTATCGAGTTGATTTGGAAAAATTCCGTTTCACTAATAAGGTTTTATCGATTAGTTTAGATACATTATCGTATTCAGAAGATTATACAGTTCGAGTGTTTATTGATAATAACCTCGCATACGCGAACCGTTTTCAAGCATCTGACATACCTTTTTAATATTAAGAGACTTATCTTAGAGCGCCCACTTTGAACATCAAAAAGATAGCATCGAACTGGCGGAAGAACAGCGCTACGAAGATCGGATGATCGGCACGCGCCGCCCGGACTTCTTCGATGATGAAATCGGACGCCCCGACGACGATTAAGCTGGTCCCTTTTTATCACCCCGCGCCTGCGTCCAACGACGTTGGCGTCTTTCCATTTGCAGCTTGCGCGCCCTGTATACCTCAACCCTCGTTAACTGCTAAGCTCAACGGAAAACTTTTGCAAATTCTTACGACGCTCTTTTCATATTGATGTTACAATTAAGCAACAGGGAGTGTGGCGAGAAGCGGCTGTGGATCATTTTGGGCTTCAAGGCGATCACCTAGGACCTTACCTTATCGAAGAAATGATCGATAGAGGGGGGATGGCGCTTGTCTATAAAGCGCTAGATCGACGCACCAACGAAACGATTGCCCTGAAACTGATGTATCCCTACCTGCTGCGCGATGCGAATGCGGTGCAGCGTTTCCAACGTGAAGCAAATATCATCAAAGGTTTTGATCATCCGCATATCGTGGCGCTGCGCGAATTTGGCGAGTTTGATGGACATTTTTATCTTGCCATGCGCTACATGGCAGGTGGCAGCTTAAACCATTACTATAAACCGACAGTGCCTTTTAATCTGGAGACATCGCTGCTGATTCTGAAGCAAATTGGCAGCGCGCTGGATTACGCGCATGAGCGCGGCGTCATCCACCGCGATATAAAGCTGGAAAACATTCTGCTGGATGAAAATGGCGACAGCGCGCTGAGTGATTTCGGCATTGCGCGTATTGAAGGCGGCACCTATTATACGCATACCGGGCAGATCACAGGCACGCCGCAGTATATGTCGCCGGAACAAGTATTGGGCAGGCGTAATGTCGATTTTCGCGCTGACCTGTATGCGTTCGCGGTGCTGGCATTCCGCATGGCGACGGGTGTGTTCCCATTTCAGGCTGATGACCCCTTATCCATTCTCAACCAACATGTGAATGACATGGCGCCAGCAGCCAGTGGGATATACCCCATGCTGCCGCGAGAAGTTGATTATGTGTTCTGGCGGGCGTTGGAAAAAGCACCCGATGATCGCTACCAAACGGCGGGTCGCTTTGTCGAGGAATTTGAGTATGCCTTCACTGCACCGATCAGAACGCCGTTTGAATTCATGGTGCCAGACACTGTAGATGAAGTTGATACGCTGTTCCCCATACAAACACTCAAGTTCGCACCAACAGCAGGGATCGACGGTGAAGAGGAGCAAACCCCAACCCAGAATAAGCGGCGGCGCTTGCTGTGGGCGGCTGTTGCATTAGTCTTTGTGGGTATGCTGTCAACGATGGGCATCGCCTATCGACTGTGGTTTATGTCACCGGAAGTCGTGGCTGAAGCGGCAGATACACAAGTGGGCGACAGCGCCGTTACGGCTGAGGCAAGCGCGACCCCGCAGAGCATCCCGCAGTATATCGTCGTTACCGCTACATTCTCACCCACAGACCAGGAGACGCCGACAAACGTCGTCAGCATTACGCCTTCGTATACGCCATCGCGCACGTCAACACCGATGATCTGGTCATTCTCGACCAATACCTTCTTTCCTACAGCAACACGCAGAACGCCTACCGCGACACGCACGCCTACCGCAACACGCACGCCTACCGCAACACGCACGCCTACCGCGACACGCATACGACCTACCGCGACACGTAACCCATTGACCTCTGTGCCGCCCACGTCTGTGCCAGGAATGGGTGAGCCACCGCCATCGGAGCCGGTGTTAGAAGAGCCACCGCCAACGTTGACACCGACGCGCGTACCGCCGACTCACGTACCAACAACGTTCGCACCGCCAACATTCGTACCACCGACACCGGAACCGCCAACTGAAACACCAACGCCTGAGCCGCCGACCTCTGAACCGCCGACGCCTGAGCCGCCGACCTCTGAACCGCCGACCTTTGAGCCGCCAACTGAAACACCGACTGATTCCGGTGGTGGTGAGTCTGGTGGTGATCCAACGGCTGGCGCTACCACTGACGGGGAGTGAGGCTGTGGCGCTGGCGTCTTTCCATTTCCAGCTTTCGTGACAATTTTTCTGTTTTACATGAACAGCGCGGGTTTCCGAACGCTGCTCTTTCCTGTTTACTAAACGGCTGAGCTTAACGAAAAACTTTATCAAATTCTTACGTTGCTCTTTGCACATTGATGTTACAATCAAGCAACATTGAAGTTGACGAGACGCGGCTGTGGATAATTTTGGGCTTAAAGGCGATCATCTGGGACCCTACCTCATCGAAGAAATGATCGATAGAGGGGGGATGGCGCTTGTCTACAAAGCGCTTGACACACGTACCGATGAGATCATCGCCCTGAAACTGATGTACCCTTACCTGCTGCACGATACCAACGCTGTGCAGCGTTTTCAGCGTGAAGCCAAAATCATCAAGAGCTTTGACCATCCGCACATTGTCGCGCTGCGCGATTTTGGCGAGTTCGACGGGCATTTTTACCTGGCGATGCGCTACATGGCAGGCGGCAGCTTAAACAAATACTATAAACCCACCGTGCTTTTTCATCTGGAAACATCACTGCTGATTCTGAAGCAAATCGGCAGCGCGCTCGATTACGCGCATGAGCGCGGCGTCATTCACCGCGACATGAAGTTAGAAAACATTCTGCTGGACGAAAATGGCGACAGCGCGCTGAGCGACTTCGGCATTGCGCGCATTGAAGGCGGCACGCAATATACACATACCGGGCAAGTCACAGGCACGCCGCAGTATATGTCGCCAGAACAAGCGATGGGCAAGCGTAATGTCGATTATCGCGCGGATTTGTACTCGTTCGCGGTGCTGGCATTCCGCATGGCAACGGGTGTGTTCCCATTTCAGGCTGATGACAGCTTAGCTATCCTGAACCAGCACGTCAACGAAATACCGCCAGCGGCAAGCGGGATTAATACGCTGCTGCCGCGCGAACTTGATTACGTGTTCTGGCGCGCTCTGGCAAAATCTCCTGAAGATCGTTATCAAACAGCGACCCATTTTGTCGAAGAATTTGAGTATGCCTTTACGGCACCGATCAGAACGCCGTTTGAATTCACGGCGCAAGACGCTGTAGATGAAGTCGATACGCTGTTCCTAATACCAACGCACGAGTCCGCCGCTACCGCCGTGATGGATGTTGAAGAACAGTACACCGTGACGCAGGATAAGCGACGGCGCTGGCTGTGGGTCGCTGCGCTGCTGTCTCTGGCGTGTATGCTGTTAACGATAGGCGGCGCTGCCTACCGCCTGTGGTTTATGGCACCTGAAGTCCTGGCTGAAGCAGAACCGCCAACAGCGACGAGTACGGTGCTGGCTGAGGCAAGCGCGACGCCGCAGAGCACCGCGCAGCCCATCATTGTCATGACCGCTACCTTCTCGCCAACCGCCGATGAAGCAACAGCAACGATCACGCCCTCACATAGTGCGTCGCCCACTTTGACGTATACCCCATCACCGACAGCGAGTCGTACTCCTGTGCGACTGGCGACGCGCACCCCGTGCCCTACCTGTCTGCGCACGTTGGATACGCCGATACCTGCGCCCACCTCTGCCGATCAGACATCAACGGCTGTGCCCGCAAGGGTCGAACCACCGACGCCTGTCCCGCCGCCAGCGCAACCTGATCCCGGCGGCAGCACGACGGGTGGCAGTACAACAGGTGGTAGTACAACGGGCGGCAGTACGACAGGGGGCGATACAACAGGCGGCAGTATAACCGGAGGCGGGACGACTGGCGGTGGTACAACGGGTGACAGTACGACGGCGGGCAGCGCGACGGGTGGCAACGGCAATGGGAACGGCAATGGCAATGGCAATGGCAACGGCAATGGCAACGGCAATGGTAATGGCAATGGGAATGGCAATGGGAATGGCAATG